>CAYXFI010000052.1:0-15449 GCA_964464205.1 uncultured Cytophagia bacterium | reverse complement strand
CCATCCAGCAAGCGGTGCGCGACCTGCGAGGGAAGGAAGCGAAACCCCAGGGCATTGGAGGTGGGACGGTCGCTGCGTATTTCCGGCTCAAAGGGCTTCCGGCTGCGGTGTGGGCCACACTGGAGGAGGCCGCCCACCAGCCCAATGAGTTTTGCCTGCTGGACAACCTGGTGGGCGACGCTCAAGTGTTCGCGCATATTTTCGTGGCGGGCAAGTGAGGTCCCTCGTGGGCTGTTCCGTGGGCCTGTCGGGGTGGCGTGCGACCCCGCGGTCGTTGCACGGCCGGGATACCATTCACCGTGAGCAGCGCCGCGATTGGCGAAGGCGTGCTCTACCGGCGGCGCGTGCCCCTGGTTCCGGCCCGAAAGGAGGGAGGTGCAGATTGCGGGATTTCCATTCTTGAACGGGAAGACGCGCGGCGGGCCACGAGGGCAAGCCGTTCGTAGATGGGTTTGATCGGATCGGACGGGCCCGTCGGGTTGGCTCTGGATTCAGTGCGCAGGAGGTGGCGGCAATGTCGGAGGTGAAGGCGCGGATCGGTGTGATTGGCGGAAGCGGTGTGTACGACGTCGAAAGTCTCGCGGACGTGGAGGAAGTGCGGATCAGCACCCCCTTTGGGGATCCCTCGGACGTGATCGTGATTGGGACGCTGGCGGGCGTGCGCGTGGCTTTTCTGCCGCGACACGGGCGCGGCCATCGAATCATGCCCACCGAAGTGAACTCGCGGGCCAACATTTACGCGTTGAAGAGCCTGGGGGTGGAACGCATCATTTCGATCAGCGCTTGCGGCAGCTTGCAGGAGTGGATCGCACCGCGGCATATTGTGATACCTGATCAGCTCATCGATTTCACGAAAAAACGTGAGTACACCTTCTTCGGCGACGGAATGGTGGGCCACATCGGCTTCGCCGAGCCCTTCTGCGGAGAGCTGAGTCGCCTGGTCGCCGACGCCGTGGAGGCGGAGGGTGCGCAAGTGCACCGGGGCGGCACGTTCGTTGTGATTGAGGGCCCGCGCTTCTCCACCAAGGCGGAGTCGCGGGTGTACCGGCAGTGGGGCGGGGACATCATCGGCATGACGGCGAGCCCGGAAGCCCAGCTTGCTCGCGAGGCCGGCATCTGCTACGCCACGATGGCTCACGTGACCGACTACGACGTGTGGCACGAAACGGAGGAACCGGTGAGCGTGGAGATGTTGCTGGACAATCTGCGAGCCAATTCGGAGCTGACCAAACGAGCACTCCTTCGACTCTTGCCCACCATCCCGGAAAGTCGTGACGGCTGCGAATGCAAGAACGCGACCAAGTACGCGGTCATCACCGACCCCAGAAAGGTTCCTCCCGAAGTCCGGAGGAAACTGGAGCTCATCCTCAAGTAGACGACGGCGCGGGAGAAGTCTTGCTGAGAATCGACCTGGACTCGCCGGCTGGTCCTTTGCTCTTGGAGTTCGACCGGAGGGGGCTCAGGCGGCTGTACTTCCTCGACCGGCGGGAGACGCCTGTGGCGCCATCAGAGCCCGCATCTGAGGCCCCGTCCTTCGTCCGGGAGACCGTGCGGCTGCTGCGCGAATACTTCGCGGGCGGGAAGGTTGATTTCCGCGGCGCCCCGTTGAACCTGGAAGTGGGCACACCGTTTCAGCGAAGGGTGTGGAAAGAGCTGCGCCGCCTCGGTTACGGCGAGCTGATCAGCTCCGGGGAGCTGGCTCGGCGAGTGGGGCGCCCAGGTGCGGCCAGGGCCGTAGGCCTGGCGCTCGCGGCCAATCCTGTGCCCATTGTGATTCCGTGCCACCGAGTCATTCGGTCGGATGGCGGGCTCGGCGGCTTTTCTGCGGGGTTGGAGCGCAAGCGAGTGTTGTTGAAACTTGAAGGGCACGACTTTTGAGTGCAGGCTCTGGACGGCCATTCTCGGTGCTGCTGGCCCGGAGAGTCCCGGCCAGGGCGGTGCACATTCGCTGGGAGAAAGGGCCGGCGTTGCCGGCTTGCGTGGAACGCGTGGTGAAGGAGCGCTGGCAGGTGGCTCCCCAGGCCCGCCGCGGCGATCGGCTCTTCGATGGCGAAATCGCTGGTCTGGCTTCCTGGGAGCTGACCGACGATGGTCTGGCGCTGCACTTGTTTCCCATGCGGTATCGTTACGTCTGGTACCTGTACACGGCAACTCGGGAGGGGACCGATTCCGAGATCACGGAGCAGTTGCCGCGGGCCTTGGGCACGAGCGCGGTGGTGAGACGAGGGGACGTCATCCTACTGATGCGGCGGAGCGACTGGGTGGCTGAATTCCCCGGACGGCTGGACGTTTTCGGCGGGCATATTGAGCGCGACACGGCTGGCTCCTGGCTTGGACCGGTGGAGAGCATTGTGCGCGAACTGGTGGAGGAACTGGGGTGCGCGGCCGAGGCTCTGGTGGTCCCCTATTGCCTGGGACTTGTCCAAGTGCGGGCAACGGGGAAACCGGAGCTCGTTTTCTACGCCGAAGTGGATCGCCGCGCTCGCCTGCAGTTGAACGAAGAATCCCGGGGAACCATGGAAGTGCCGGTTTCGGAGGTAGCCCAATTCCTGCGGCGATCCCTTGATCGGTTGACTCCAGCCGCAGCGGGGTCGCTTTGGCTCTGGTTGCAGTCGAATTGACAGGAACCGAGAAAGGCCGTGAGTGTCGGAATCGGATCCTGCTCAGAAAGTTGCGGCGCGGGGGCTCAACCGGTCAGAAACTGATTGATTTTTCCAGGTAGATTTGTAGATTTGCGCCGTTGTAATCGCACGAACGTTCGAATCTGGCCGCATCCGGCCGGGTTCTTCCGATCGCCTGGGACTCTGGAGCTGGTCAATTCAGACGGAGCTGCCCAATCGAATCCGACGTTACCACTTGAGTTGTCTGTTTTTCGTAAGATTTGCGCGGGGGCGATGTCGGCGTTGGGCAAGGTAGGGAGAGATGGATCATGTCTGAGGCCGGATCCAGCATCCAGGCGATGGAGGAGGATATCCGTTCGTACTTGTCCGACTACAGTGGCTACGCCGAGAAGGACCAGCGGGCGAAGACGGATCGCCTCCTCAGGGAGCACCTGAACCAGCAGATCGCGGCGCTCACTTCTGCCCTGCAGGGGGCGGTTCGCGATCTGGGATCGTCAAGCGACTCGGATGTGGCGCACGCGATCGAACGGGTACGCAGGAAGCTCGAGGTCATCGCCGACGGGTTGAACGAAAGCCTGGCGGAAGCCGAAACGTCGGTGAGTAGCCTCAACGAGAGCGCGGTGCCGAAGCTGTACGCCTACGATCTGTCCATCCTGAAGCGAGTGGCGGCTCTCCGGCGCGAGGTGGACAACATCGACGTACGGTCGATAACATCGGACGAAGAAGGCGAAACACTAACCCTCCTCGACGACCTGGTGGACGGACTCAGCCAGGATCTTTTTGAACGAGACACGCTTATCGAGGGTCAGGATGAGGTGGAGTACTAGAGCAGTGAGCAAAAAGAAAGGCCGCCTCGGCAGGATCTGGATTTTCCGACCCATCGCGCTCAACTGCCGGCCTTCGCAACCCTTCCAACAGTGCTCTGCCTACCAGCTTCCCTGAGCCGATCCTTACCGGATTCCACCCCAGCAAGCAAATCCGCAGCTGGTACATTTGGAGCCTCGGAGCAACGAGGCGAGACACTGGTACACACGTAGGTTGTGCTACTGCAAGTTGGGAGCGTGTATCCGGCCCAGGGCCGGAGGAACAGGGGGTGGTTCACGGGGTGCAGGCGAGGGAAAACTCCATTGCCGAACCGTGGGCGCCACCGGCGGCCACGGTGCAGCGTTCGGGGTGGAGACTTGGCGAAAGGTCAGGCTGTCGCAGCAACGGAGGAGGAAGCGGTGAAGAGTCACACGAAGTACCTCTGGTTTAACACTCCGCGCCGACGCGAGTACATCAACATCACGGCTGAAGTGGAGCAAGCGGTGCGGGAGTCCGGCGTCAAGGAGGGACTGGTGCTGGTGTCGGCGATGCACATCACGGCGGGCGTGTACGTGAACGACGCGGAGGAGGGGCTGATCCAGGACATCGACGAATGGTTGGAGAAGCTCGCGCCCACGGGTCCGGACTACCATCACCACCGAACGGGAGAGACCAACGGAGATGCGCACCTGAAGAATCTGCTGATCGGCCACGAGGTGATTCTGCCGATCACCGACGGACGGCTGGACCTGGGGCCCTGGCAGCAGGTGTACTACGCGGAGTTCGACGGTCAGAGGCGCAAACGCTTGATCATCAAAGTCATCGGGGAATGACCGGTGTCGAGAGCCGAGGGAAAGGCGAAGGGCTACCGGATTGAGCGCGGTACGCTCGGGGAGATCCCGGTGCCGGCCGATGCCTAATACGGGCCCACACGGCCCGGGCGCTTCGGAATTTCGTGAGGTCCGGGGAGCGAATCTATCCCTCTCTGGTCTGGGCCTACGCACTCGTGAAGAAAGCGGTGGCACAGGCGAAGCTGGCGTGCGGGTTGCTGGACCAGCAGAGGGCCAAGGCCGTTGCCCGCGCGGCCGAGGAACTGGCGGAGGGAAAGCTGCGCTAGTGGATCGTCGTGGATACCTACCGGGGCGGAGCGGGCACCTCACTGAACATGAATTTGAACGAGGTGATGGCCAACCGGGCGAACGAACTTCTCGGTGGCGGGAGAGAAAAGCGGCCGGTTCGTCTCCACGCTCACGAGGATCGATCTCAATCGGCGAGAGACACTTTCCCACGGTTAACAAGCTGCAGGCGATGCGCCGGGTCCGCGGGCCCGGCGGAGAAGAGCTCGAGGCGTCCGTTACCTCAGAGGCCCTCACGAGATTGGGCTGGGACCTTTCGGTGATTCAGGAGGCAAAGCCGGATGAGTCAGATCTTGGCCCAGACGCCTAGCTCGGAACGACCCCACATCGTGCTGGTGGGGCGTCGCAACGTGGGCAAATCCAGCCTTCTCAACGCGCTGGCGGGGCAGGAAGTGGCGCTGGTGAGCGAGGTACCCGGCACCACCACGGATCCGGTGCGCAAGGCGATGGAGATCGCCCCGGTGGGGCCGGTGGTGCTGGTGGACACCGCGGGTCTGGACGACGAGGGGTACCTTGGCGAATTGCGTGCGGGCCGTTCACGACGAGCGCTGGAGCGAGCGGACCTAGCTCTCCTCGTGCTGGAGGTCGGCCAGAGGCTGGGCCGTTTCGAGGAGGAACTTCTCGAACTTCTGCGGACCAATCACGTGCCCGTGGTCGTAGTGGTGAACAAGGCCGATCTGGGCGACCCGGAACCGCTGCTGCGTGAGGCCCGAGAGCGGGGGCTGCCGGCCTATCCTGTGAGCTCGGCGACGGGCGAAGGTGTGGAAGAACTGCGGACGGCGGTGCACTGCCATCTGCGGGTGGAGGCGGGTCCGCCCCTCCTGGCCGATCTCGTGCAGGGCGGCGACATCCTGGTCCTGGTGGTGCCCATCGACCTGGGAGCACCGCGAGGCAGGCTGATCCTACCCCAGGTCCGGGCGATCCGGGAGGCCCTGGACGCGGACGCCCTCGCGCTGGTGGTGAAAGAGAGGGAGTTGCGCTGGGCACTGCAGCAGCTCAGGGTGAAGCCAAGGCTGGTGGTCACCGATTCGCAGGCTGTGATGAAAGTGGACGCCGACGTCCCGGCGGAGGTGCCGCTTACCACCTTCTCGATTCTGTTCGCACGCTACAAAGGGGATCTGCCCACTTTCGTGCGGGGACTGGCGGCGGTGGAACAGTTGCGGCCGCGGGACCGGGTGCTCGTCTGCGAGGCGTGCACCCACCACCCTTCCCCGGATGACATCGGTCGCGTGAAGATCCCTCGCTGGCTGGGGAATCACGTGGGCGGGGAACTGGACGTGCACGTGGTTTCCGGCCGGGATTTCCCGGACGATCTCGCCGGGTTTCGCTTGGCCATCCACTGCGGCGCCTGCATGGTGACGAGGAGAGAGGTCCAGAGTCGACTCCGCCACCTTCGGGAGGCGAACGTCCCGGTGGTCAACTACGGCCTGCTGATATCCTACTTGCATGGTGTTTTGCCGAGGGCCATCGAGCCCTTTCCCGAGGCTTTGGCGCAGTGGGAGTCGCTGGGCCTGGAGAACCGGGCGCGACCGGCCGCCGGGGCCGACGTCCGTTGAGGAGAATCTGAGGTTGTCCGAGCCCCGGCGCCGCTCCGTTTGACCTTCGTCGATTGCGAAGGGCGTCCGCATAGGCTCGCCCCGGCGAGTTCTGTCTCTTTCGGCCAAACAATTTCTTTCTGCCCTCGGGAAGGCAGTTCAGGTGATTGCTCGGTTCTGTGGTTGAGTCTACGAGAGAGCAGGGGCAAATTCGCGAAGGGAGAATGATCCTGATCGCTGCGAAATTCGGGGAGGGAGCTTCACCGCGGAGCTCGCGGCCCGGTGAGCGCCGCGGGCGGCGTACCTCGGCGTGGCGCTGGGCGACTAGCTGTTTCGGCTTCCTGCAACGGTCGGGGATGGTCCGACTCCGACCCATGAGAGGCGGATAGGCTGTAGGCTCCGGAATCACACAAGAGCCGAATGGCACGGTCAGATCCACGGTTACTATCGTAGTGCTAAGAGACGGAGGTGTAGTATGGCGTCCAAGCTGACCAAGGAGGACGTGTTGCGGATCGCG
The DNA here is from genome assembly GCA_964464205.1 of uncultured Cytophagia bacterium. Taxonomy (GTDB): domain Bacteria; phylum Zhuqueibacterota; class Zhuqueibacteria; order Oleimicrobiales; family Geothermoviventaceae; genus Zestofontihabitans. Next base: position 8,836 of record CAYXFI010000052.1, on the reverse strand, counting down.
AAAGAAGAGAACGTGCGTTTCGCCCGTCTCTGGTTCACTGACATCCTGGGAATGCTGAAGGGGTTTGCTATCCCTATTTCCCAGCTCGAAGGAGCTCTTGAGGAGGGGATAGGCTTCGACGGCTCCTCCATCGAGGGTTTCACCCGGATTGAAGAGAGCGACATGGTGGCTCTCCCCGACCCCAACACGTTCCGGATCCTGCCCTGGGAGTCCGGTGGGGACAAGGTGGCGGCCATGTTCTGCGACATCATGAATCCGGACGGAACGCCGTACGAGGGCGATCCCCGGTACGTACTCCGCCGGCTGACGGAGAAGGCGGCCTCGATGGGCTACACCTTGATGGTTGGCCCCGAGCTGGAGTATTTCTACTTCCGGTCGCCGACGGATGTGACGCCGCTGGATCAGGCGGGCTACTTCGATCTGGTACCGCTGGACTACGGCACCGAGCTCCGTAAAGAAACGGTGCGGAAGCTCGAGGCCATGGGGATCCGGGTGGAGTACAGCCATCACGAGGTGGCCCCGAGTCAGCACGAGATCGACTTCGCGTACGAAGACGCTCTCACCACCGCCGACAACGTGATGATCTACAAATTCGTGGTGAAGAGAGTGGCGCAGGACAACGGCGTGTACGCCACGTTCATGCCGAAGCCGGTGTACGGGATCAACGGGAGCGGCATGCACACTCACCAGTCCCTGTTCAAAAATGGTACGAACGCGTTTTTCGCTCCGGACCGGCCTTATTACCTTTCGGAAATAGCCGGAAACTACGTCGCGGGTATTTTGAAGCACATCCGCGAGATCACGGTGGTGCTGAACCAGTGGGTGAACTCGTACAAGCGGCTCGTACCCGGGTACGAGGCCCCTGTGTACGTGTGCTGGGCGCATCGCAACCGCTCTGCATTGGTCCGTGTGCCGATGTACAAGCCGGGCAAGGAGGCAGCCACGCGGATCGAGCTGAGATCGCCCGATTCAGCCTGTAACCCTTACCTGGCCTTTGCTGTGACGCTCGCCGCGGGTCTGAAGGGCATCGAGGAGGAGTACCCGCTGCCTGACCCGGTGGGCGACAACATCTACGAGATGACGCCCGAGGAGAGACGCGAAGCCGGCATCGAGCAGCTACCGGAGGACCTGCACGACGCCATCCTGGAAGCGGAGCGGAGCGAGCTCCTGAAGGAGACGCTCGGTGAGTACATCTACGAGCAGTTCCTCCGCAACAAACGGATCCTCTGGGATGAGTACCGTGCGCAGGTCACCGAGTACGAAGTGAAGAAGTTCCTGCCCATCCTGTAGCAGCTCATTTCGAGCGCCGCTGGGCGGCCGAGCCCAGCGGCGCGCTTTTTTGGGCTTTTCCGAGCGCGCTACTGGGAATGGGCGCTGTGGGGGCTTCTGCCGGGGAACCGCACGTGCGCCGGCACGTAAGTTAAGTTGAGTTCCATGCTTGCCGCTTTAGCATTTCCACGAGGATGCGGTGGATGACCCTCGATCTCTTTGAAGATTACCCCCGCGAAGGATCCGGTGCCGATCGGGCCAGTCCGGCGGAACGTCCCCTGGCGGACCGGGTCAGGCCCTCCCGCTTGGACGAGTTCGTGGGGCAGCAACACCTCCTCGGGCCCGGTAGGGTGTTGCGGAAGGCAATCGAGTCGGACGACCTGGTGTCCATGATCTTCTGGGGACCCCCGGGCTCGGGAAAGACCACGCTGGCCCGGATCATTGCCAGGGAGACGCAGTCCGAGTTTCACAGCCTCAGCGCCGTCACTTCGGGGGTGGCGGATGTACGGAAGGTCCTGGAACGTGCCCGCAGGAACCGCGCCCGGGGTGTCCGCACCATCCTGTTCATCGACGAGATTCACCGCTTCAACAAGGCCCAGCAGGACGCCCTCCTCCACGCGGTCGAAGACGGCACCGTGCTGCTGATCGGGGCCACCACCGAGAACCCCAGCTTCGAAGTGATCGGTCCGCTGCTCTCCCGCTGTCGGGTGTTCAGGCTTCATGCCCTTTCGCGAGAGGACCTGAAGCGGGTGGTGGAGCGCGCGCTGCAGGTCGACGAATGGCTTCGGAAGAAGCGGGTGCAGTTCGGCGAGGGCGCGCTCGACCTGCTACTCGATCTGAGTGGAGGTGACGCGCGGGTGACGCTCAACGCCCTGGAACTCGCGGTGAAGCTCGCAGCTCCTCGGTCGGACGGCACGAGGCTGATCGATCAGAAGCTCGTACGCGAGGCGATGCAGCGCCCCGCGCTCCTGTACGACAAGAAGGGGGACTACCACTACGATTTGATCTCGGCGTTCATCAAGAGTGTTCGTGGTTCCGATCCGGACGCGGCCATCTACTGGATGGCGCGCATGCTTGAGGGCGGCGAGGATCCCAAGTTCATCGCCCGCAGGTTGATCATCCTAGCCTCCGAGGACATCGGCAACGCTGACCCCCAGGCTCTGGTCCTGGCGACCTCCGCTTTCGCCGCCGTGGACTACGTGGGGATGCCGGAGGCGCGGATCATTTTGTCGCAGGTGGCCGCCTACCTGGCCAGCGCTCCCAAGAGCAACGCGGCCTACGTGGCCATCTCCGAGGCCCTTGAGGATGTGCGCAAAGAGCCCCTCGCGGATGTGCCATTGCACCTGCGCAACGCTCCCACCGAGCTGATGAAGGAGATGGGGTACGCCTCCGGCTACAAGTATCCCCACGACTACGAGGGGAATTTCGTGCGACAGGAGTACCGGCCTCCCGGCAGGAAACGGGTGTATTACCGTCCGACGGAGAACGGGGCAGAAAGACGACTGCGCGAACGATTGATGCGACTTTGGCCGGAACGCTACCGCAAAGAATGATCCCTCGCATTCCAGCTCTCGCCATCCCGCTGATTCTCTGGGCGGCAGCCGGTCTGGGACAGCCCGCTTCCCCCGATTCGGTCCGCAAAAGCTCCGACCTCGACACTGTGCTCACCTACCGCGCCCGCCTGCACGAACATTTCGTGGACGAGCGAAAGACGCTCCTCTTGGGCGATGCCGAAGTGCACTACCAGCGGATGCGACTGAAGGCGGAGAAGATCACCGTTCTGTGGGACGACCACCTGCTCATCGCCGAGGGCGTGCCCGACACGGTTTGGGAGGCAAGTCCGGATTCGTCCGGCGACTCGGTTCGGGTGATTCGGTACCGCGGGGAGCCAGTGTTCAACGACGGCTCCGAGGAGCTTCGCGGCCACAAGATGGTGTACAACTTCAAGACCCGGAAGGGACGGGTAGTTCGAGGTCGGACCGAGTTCGAGGGAGGGCGGTACGAGGGGGGCACCATCAAGCAAGAGGGGGAGAAGACAATCTGGGTGGCGGGCGGAAGCTACACGACGTGCGAGCTGGACGAACCGCACTACCATTTCGCGAGCACCCGAATGAAGATCCTGGTGAACGACAAGGTGATCGCCAAGCCGGTCGTGCTGTATTTGGGGAAGGTGCCGCTCGCCGTTCTGCCCTTCGCGATCTTCCCCCACCGGCGGGGCAGGCAGTCGGGCATTCTGGTGCCCCACTACGGACAGAGCCAGCTTGAGGGGCGCTACCTCCGTGGGCTCGGCTACTACTGGGCCCCGAACGACTACTTCGACGCAAAGGCGAGTCTGGACTTCTTCGAACGCAGCGGCTGGATGCTGCATCTGGGGTCCAACTACGCAGTACGCTACCTGCTGCGCGGGAGCATCCGAGGGTCGATCACGCGCAAGAACTTCACCTACGGACGGAACATCCGCCGGTGGGATCTGCACATCAGCCATGCCCAGACGATCGACCCGAACACGTCGCTGCAGATCAACGGGTATTTCGTGAGCGATCGGAATTTCTACCGCGACCTGAGCGCGGACCTGAATCAGCGTCTGCGGCGACAACTGCAATCCAACGCTACTTTCTCCCGCAACTGGCCGGGTTCCAAAAACAGCCTCACGGTGAATCTCTCCGAGACCAGGGATCTGGACACCGGTGTTTCGATCCGGATGTTGCCGCAGATCTCTTTCCGGCACGCGCAGCGTCGGCTCTTCGGCCGGCCCCGCAGGCGGCGCGAGGAGCGGTGGTACCACAGCATCTACTACGCGTACAACGCCCGTCTCCTGAATCGAATCCGCACGCGGGAAGTCTCGAGTTTCGGGGAGATCGGCGAGAGGGAAGAGCACCGGGTCCTGAATCATTCGCTCCGGTTCTCGATGGTCACGCCCGGCAAGATTTTCGGCTGGCTGCGCCTCAGTCACGGTCTGAGCATTTTCGAAGACTGGTTCGGCCAGGCGAAGGAATACTACGTGGACCCCGCCACAGGGGCGATCCGAAGCCGTGAGCGCCGGGGTTTTTTCGCGCGGCACACATTCAGCTACAACGCGACGCTGAACACCAAGCTCTACGGGCTTTTCACGCCCAACGTCGGTCCGGTGGAGGCCGTTCGGCACGTGGTAACGCCTACTCTGACGTTGCAGTACATGCCGGATTTCTCCGATCCCCGCTGGGGCTACTACCAGACGCTGCGGGACACGACTGGGCGCGAGGTGCGCTACGATCGTTTCGTGGCCACGCCGCGCGGAGGGTATCAGTCGGTTCGGTTCGGCGTCCGCAACTTGTTTCAGGCCAAGGTTTTACAGGGAGAGAAGGAGAAGAAACTCGACCTCTTCAGTCTGGATCTCAGTACCGGGTACAATTTTCGAGCGAAGGGCAGGAAGTTGTCGGACCTACGCTCTCATCTCCGGACCCTTTTCCTGCGCACGGTGAACCTCTCGCTGGACGCTACGCACAGCTTCTACCGGCGGCAGGAGACCTACTCGAGCGAACCGCCGCGGTACCTCTGGCAGGACGGCGGTTGGAAGCGGGGGCGCTTCGTCAGACTGACGTACCTGCGTTTCTCGGCCAGCCTACGACTGGCAGGCAAGAGACGCCAGGAAGTGGCTCCGCCCGAACAGAGGGAGGAGCCGGAGGCAATGCGCCTGCTGCTCCCTCCGGGGGAGACGCCGCGGTACCAGCCGGAGGAAGCATTCCGCGATTTCACGCTGACCTGGCGGGCGAACCTGAGTCTGAATCTGGAACTCGATAGGCGGTACGGAGAGGCGCGGAAACGCTACTACGCGAGGGTGTGGGGTCTGGAGCTTCAGCTCACGAAAAACTGGCGGCTGGCCTACAGCGCTCAGTTCGACCTCGTGGACCGGGAGATTGTGTACCAGCGGATCACCCTACATCGCGACCTGCACTGCTGGGAGGCGGAGTTCGATTGGGTGCCGAGCGGTCGCGACAAGCGGTACTATCTGCGGATCAACGTCAAGGCGCCTCAGCTACGCCAGCTCAAGGTGGAGAAGCGGGGCGGCCGCGCTGGGTACCTGGGCTACGGCTCTTTCTATTGACGCGTGCACGGTTCCGGCGCTGAAGGGGTGAGCCCGTTTTGCATCCTTTGGGGGAAGTGGGCGTGCGCAGAGTGGGTGGTTCACGGCAACGCGGCGTGGCCCTGAGCGCCATTGTGTACTACACCGGAGTAGGCGACTTCTGAAGAAGTGTAGTCAACTGCAGGAGCGCCGCGAACGCGGGGAGCCGTTCGCCGATGATAGTCCGGAGATCGCCGGGAAATCCCTGAGGTTTTCTGTCAGACGGGGCCGGAAAGCCTTCGAGAGGCAGGGGCGTGGAGGAGTCCACGGATAAGCCCGGGAAAGCAAGTGGCTTCGGTGGCGCGCTATTCCTGCGGGGCCCGGTCCAGGCCGTCGGGCAGCATCAAGCTGAAAGAGAACGAAAACGCAATCCCGCCTTGTGCGCGGGGAGCCGGGACGGTGTGCCTGGGTTGTGGCAGCGTTGCTGGCAGGGTCGTTCGCTCAGGTGACTCTGTGAGGTCTCTGTGAGCTGTTGGCCCCCCGTGGTTCCGGACTGTCGGATCTGTCAGGTGTTACTCCGGTCTGCGGTGGGGTCCTTCTGTTTCACACGTTCCATTGCGTGCGCCGTAGAGACCGTTTCCAATTGTCCAAGCAGGCGCCCCCGGCGCAGGAAAGTTCTTGACAAAATGGTTGCGGCTTCAGATATTTGGGCCAAATTGTTGAAAACGTTTACCAACACGCACCCCAGCCAAACCCGGACGGACATGCGAGGAGGCTGAATGATCGGCGCGGTGGACATCTCCATTCTGTTCGCCTACGCCGTGGCGGTGACCGCCATCGGCCTGTACTGCTCGGGCAAAATGAAATCGGGCGAGGAGTTCATGGTGGCGGGCCGCCGCATCCCCGCGTGGGCGGCCGGTCTGGCCGTGATGAGCGCCTACACCAGCAGCATTTCCTACATCGCCACCCCGGGCAAAGCCTACGACACGAACTGGCATCCGCTCATCTTCGCCCTTTGCGGCATCCCGGTGGCCTGGTTCGTGACGCGCATCATCGTTCCCGTGTACTGGAGACTCCGGCTCATTTCCGTGTACGGCTTTCTCGAGGAAAAACTGGGCACGTGGGCTCGCGTGTGTGCTTCCGCCGCCTTCCTGCTGTACATGGTCGGTCGAGCGGCCGTGATCCTGTATCTCACGGGGCTCTTGCTTCGTTCATTCCTCCCCCAGTCCATTGTGACGCTCATCGTGATCATTGGGGTCGTGACGATCGTGTACACCCTGCTGGGTGGCATGGAGGCCGTCATTTGGACCGACGTGATGCAGTCGGTCGTGATGATCGGTGGAATTCTGTTCGTGGCGGCCTATCTATCCAAAGAGATCTTCACGGGTGATCCTGCGCCCATCACCATCGCCGTGCGCGAGCACAAATTCAGTCTCGGATCCTTGGATTTCACGTTCAACTCCCGCACCGTTTGGGTGATGCTGCTCTACGGTTTGACGGAGAATCTCCGCAATCTGATGGCCGACCAGAACTACGTGCAGAAGTACGCTTCGGTGCCGTCGATGGCTGCGGCCCGCCGCTCGGTGTGGACGGCCATGCTGATCTACCTTCCGCTCACGGCCGTTTTCCTGTACATCGGCACTGCTCTGTACGCGTACTACTCCAGCGTGGGCCTGCCTTCCTTCATCACCAAAGGCGATGAGGTGTTTCCCCACTTCATCGCCACCCAGGTGCCCGTCGGTCTGCGCGGTTTGATCATCGCCGCCATCCTGGCGGCTGCGATGAGCACGGTAGACTCGGCGCTGAATTGCTCGGCTACGGTTGCCTTTCTGGATTTCTACAAGCGTTTCCGTCGGCGAGAGGTTTCCGAGCGAGACAGCGTCCGTCTGCTCCGGATCGGCACGGTCGTGTGGGGTGTCTTGGGCACCTTCTTCGCTCTTCTGATGATCCGGGCCAAGAGCGCGCTGGACCTCTGGTGGACCATATCGGGGATCTTCGGCGGAGGCTTCCTGGGTGTGTTCGTACTGGCTTTGATTCGTCCTGAGCGAATCAAGATGTGGCACGGCCTGGTGGGGATCGGCGTGAGCGTGCTTGTGATTAGCTGGGGGACGTTCGCCCGTGATCTGCCCGAGGCGTGGGCCTGGGCCGAGTGCCGGTTGGACACGATCATCATCGGTGCATTCGCCACTCTGGCGCTGTGCATTGTCGTTCTGGCCCTGAGCTACCTGGACCCCACTGAGCGGGGCGAGTAAGGCAAAGGACGGTAGTTTTCGAGGAAGCGTTTTTTCTGCACGATTCATGAAAACGTTTGTAGTCTTCTCCAAAGGAATCGCGGGGTGAGTGCAATGGCAACCTTGAAAGACGTCGCTACCCGTGCCGGCGTCTCCATCGCCACCGTGTCGCGCGTCATCAACGAGCCAGAGAAAGTCAAACTCGAGACGCGCATGCGCGTGGAGCGGGTGATCCGCCAGCTCAACTTCACTCCCAGTCGCGTGGCGCGCCGGCTGCGCGCCCGCCGTAAGACGGGCGAACTGCTCGCCGTCTTGATCCCGGATATCCAGAACCCTTTCTACGTGGACGTAGTGCGGGGGATCGATGAGGTAGCCGCAGAACGCGGGTTCGGCTTCATGATGTCCAGCTTTTCCCATGATCCCAAGCGCGCCTCTCAGTACATCCGGCTGATCCTGTCAGAGTCCATCGACGGCCTCATCGTTGGCCCCCCGCCGCAGCATCAGAAATTGCTGGTGAGGATCTGGCGTAGCGGCGTGCCCATGGTCTGCATCGACCGCCCTCTCGAGGGCGCGGAGGTGGACACCGTAGTGGTGGACAATCGCGAGGGGGCTCGGAGCGCGGTGCAGTACCTCACCAGCCTGGGCCATCGGCGAATCGGACTGATCTGCGGGCCCGTCGAGATCCCAACTTACCGCGACCGCAGGCTCGGCTACTTGGACGCGCTCAGAGAAGCCGGGATCGAGGCAGATCCGGAGCTCATTCGGGTCGGAGACTCGACGCGCTACAGCGGCCATGATCTCGCTGAGGAGCTCCTCTCGCTACCCGATCCGCCCACGGCCCTGTTCACGACCAATAATCTCATCACTCTTGGGGCGCTGGAGGTACTCCACGCTCGTGGAATTCGCATACCGGAGCAGGTGTCGATCGTGGGTTTCGACGACATGTACTGGTCCAATTCCCTCAACCCGCCTCTCACCGCGGTGAGCCAGCCCGGCTACGAGATCGGGCGGCGGGCGGCGGAGCTCATCGTGGAACGGATCGCCCACCCGGACCGCATGCCGGTGCGGCTGGTGCTGAAGACCGAGCTGAAGATTCGTGCTTCCTGCGGGCCCGCCCCAGGCAGTTGTAGGGAGAACGGGACCGTCGTGGAGTTGCGCCCGTCCGGCCCGTCGAGGCGGCGCCGGCCAAATGTGGGGAGTCGGGCCGTAGAAGCTGAACTAAAATAGGATGCGAGCAGAGGTGCGGGATGGAGACTGTACTGAGCACTACCCTGCCGCGCGCGCTGCGGGTCGG
>CAYXFI010000051.1:0-15569 GCA_964464205.1 uncultured Cytophagia bacterium | reverse complement strand
GCCGGAGAGCAGATTCGCGACCACCTCGTCCAGCGTCAGATAGCCTACGGGTTCAGCCGCATCGCCGAAGCAACGCAGCAATGCTTCTTCGCCGTACGCCCCTGGTTCGCCCTGGAAGCCAATTCTCATCCCGGTCCCTCGTGCGCTCAATCGTGCGAGTAGTGACTCATCTCCAAGTTATCCAATGCCTCACCCAGCCTTGGCGGACAACTCGTCTCGCGACGCTGTTCGTGATGGCCTCCCGAAGTCCTCGGGTTTTCGCGGCACTAGCGTCGTGACCGTCAAACCGCCCATTCGCAACCAAGCGGCCTCCCAAGTGGCCGGCGGGTCCGATCGTCCGGAAGACTACGAGCGGCGCACAGGGCTAGAGGGGTTGCCCCCTCTTGAGAACTACCACAACAGGAACCGGCCGCAGGAAACGGTTCTCCAACGCAGTCTTTCCCACTTGGTATCGCGGCAACGGGTCGGCCGGGTATTGCTTCGTCTCATCTTCCCGATTCTAGCCCAAGCTTAACAAATTCTCGCTACTCTTCCAAGTTCTACGAACCGCCGCCACTCCGGCTCAGCCCTGCTCCACGGGCACTCCCACCCTGCCCCGAACGGATTTCGCGATCAGCTGTCCGACCATGTTGCCGGAACCCAACTCAGGACGGAGCAACGACCACCCGCACGTCGCCTTACGCGGCACAACCGCCTCAATCGCTCTTGCTTCGCAGTCGGTCAATGTGTACATTCGACCGTGACTGTTTCGGCTGGGAAAGAAATGCAGGGAACCAATCCCGATCGTTTTTCGCAGCGACGCCGAACAAACACAGGAGGGACGTGATGCGCTTGCGACATCGCTACGCGGGGATTCTACTGGCAACAGCCCTGCTCCTCGCTGTTCCCGTGACCAGTCCGGCGAAGGATCGCCCCTGGAAGCTTGCGCTCCACTCGGTGAGCTACGCAGGCGTGTGGCGGGGTCAGGCCTATCTCGACGTGGACCAGTTCCTGGAGACTGCGAAGCGCCTCGGATTTGACGGGGTCATGTTGATGGCCAAAGAACCCCACGTGTCACCCTTGACGTACGACAAGGAAGCTCGGGCGAGACTTCGGGCCAAGCTGGACGAGCTCGGCCTGGAACTGGCGATCCTTGCCGGCTACACGGACTTCACCGGCGGGATCGACCGCGGAGGAATTCCCATTCCGGAGATTCAGGCCACTTACGTCGGAGAGCTGGCCAGACTGGCCCGCGATTTGGGTACCGACAAGGTGAGGATCTTCACGGGCTATCTGAGGGAAGGCATCCCCTACGACAAGCAATACGCCATGGTTGTGAAAGGTCTCAAGCTCGCGGCGCGGGAGGCCGCCAAGTACGGTGTGACCCTTTGCGTGCAGAATCACCACGACATCGGGAACTACCACGAGGAAATGCTCTGGCTCCTGAAAGAGGTGAACGAGCCCAACGTCAAAGCGGCATTCGACGCGTGGACCCCCACCCTGCAGGGATTGTCCGGCGAAGCCTTGCGCCAGGCAGTGCACAAGATGGCGCCCTACATCGCCCACACCACCGTGGCCGACTATGTCCGTTTCCCGCGCTATCAGTACCGCGCTGAACTGACCAACTTCGTGCCTTTGAAGCCGATCGTGCGTGCCGTGCCGATGGGAACAGGGATCGTGGACTACCGCACGTTCTTCAAAGCGCTGAAGGAGATCGGCTACAAGGGCTGGGTGGCCTACGAAATGTGCGAAGTACTCGAAGGCGGTGGAAGTCTGGAAAACCTCGAACGGACGGCCCGGCAGTTCATCCGGTACATGGAGAACCTCGATCTTGAATAGGGTCCGGAACACCGAAAGGAGGCAGCGATGAAACGTCGCGAGTTCCTACTGACGGCGGGGGCGGGGGCTGCGGCTCTGGCCGCGCGGAATCCCCTTCTTGCCGTGAGCAAGGCGGTTGGCGACGCCCGGGGTCCCGGTGAGCTACACCTGGGCCTCGTCACCTACAATCTTGCGCGCGAATGGGACCTCGACACGATCATCAAGAACTGCACGGAGACCAATTTCGAGGGAGTGGAACTACGCACCACCCACGCGCACGGCGTCGAAAGCACCCTGACGAAAGCCGAGAGAGCCGAAGTGAGAAAGAAGTTTGAGGATTCTCCCGTGACCCTCGTCGGCCTGGGTACTGCGTTCGAATTCCACTCCCCTGATCCGGCTGTCGTACGTAAGAACATCGAGGGGACCAAAGAGTATGTGGTCCTCTGCCACGACGTGGGCGGAAGCGAAGTGAAAGTCCGGCCCAACGGTCTGCCCAAAGGGGTGCCCGAGGAGAAGACGCTTGAGCAGATCGGGAAGAGTCTGCGGGAATGCGGCGAATTCGCCAGGGACTACGGCGTGAAGATCTCGCTGGAGGTCCACGGTCGCGGCACCAATCACCTGCCTCGCATCCGGAAGATCCTGGACTACGCCAACTGCGACAACGTCTGGATCACCTGGAATTCCAACCGAACCGACCTGGAAGATGGCGGTTTCGAATCCAACTTCGCGCTCGTCAAGGATCGCATCGCCGTCGTCCACATACGTGACCTGTACGACGAGAACTACCCCTACCGTCGCCTGTTCGAGTTGCTCAAGCAATCTGGTTTTCGCGGCTACTGCCTCGCGGAGATCGCCGGAAGCAAGGATCCGATTCGACTGATGCGCTACTACCGCGGACTCTTTCTCGCCCTGCAGGATCTGTTGTGAGGGACCTGACCCGGCGGGACGGGACCGGTCCCGCTGGGTCACGGCACGGTCGCCCAAGCGGCAAGCGGGCTCCCTCGCCAGCTCGAGCTACCGGCCGGCGAGACGCGCTCCGGTCCCAACACGTAGGAGGCGGGGCCGTCAAACATGAAAAGTCGGTGGCCCCGCGCATCCGCAGTGGCCTCAAGCCATTCCCAAACCTGCCTGACGGGCGGTCCCCGTAATTAGGAAGCGACTGTACCCCTGGAATGGTCCTCCCTCGCCGCCAGGTCGGCGTACGGCACGGGAAGTCGGCGTTCGCAGTCAGGCGAACGGGAAGGTTTTCCCTCCTCCCCTGAGTGCTGCATTCAAAGCGGAATCCATGCCCCGCCGCCGAGTCTTGTGACCCGCCTGGACCGCAAAGCATCGTAGCCAGCCGGCACGGGGGCAAGCCACGGAACTAGCCCGAACGTGCACACAGGGATTCTCCCGACTATTCGAGTCGAGCGGAGCAACCCTTGTGCGCGGCTCTGTTCGCAGGCGACTCAGAAACGTTCGTGGGCGCCCGGTAGGCCCTCGTGTAACGAAACCGAGATCGACGCCCACACCAAGGCGGCCACCAGTACCAGGGCCAAGCCGATCACGTAATGCCGCCCAGCGAGAGGACGGTTTCCGAACAGGGGCTCGTCCGCCTTCTTCCCCAGCCACAAGCTTCCTAGACTGAGAGCCAGCAACAGCCAGTAGATCAACTGCTCCGGCTGCCCGCGCAGCGGTAAGTAGAAAAACCCCTTCTTCAAATCTCCCATCACGATGTAGTAGGCCGCGTAGCCCAACAAAGCGAGGGAAGAGAAGCGCTCCGGGGTGGCGCGCTTCGGCCCGCGCCACAGGAACCACCCGTAGCCCAGGAAAATCACGAACAGGGCTACGGCCAAACCGATTTGTGTCAGGGCGAAAGAGCGGGGATCCGCAGCTCCGACCGCACGCGCCAGCTCCTCGAACGGAGCCACGTCGAACGCCTGGACCAGATTGACCACAGGTACTCCAACGACGAGCAGCAGGATAGCCCACACCAGGCTAGCTCGTCCCGGCGATCCCGCTCGGGGCCACTCCACGCCGAAGATGCCCACAGCCATCCCCACACCACCGCAGAAGCCGAGGGTGAATTCCATCACGTTCCACCAGTTGAAGTACAGTCCGGTCAGGTTGCCCAGGATCTGCAGGAAATTCCCGAAGGCAAACCCGAAGCCAGCCCCTACGCTCGAAAACCAGGCCGCCCTCATCGCGCGCTCAAAGCCATTGCGCTGGAGAAACCAGCCAAGAGCGACGGCCGCACCCAGCGACGCCGCCCACAGTTCCGACCGTGGCGGGGTCATCTTCCACTCCAGCTGGTAGATCAGGAAGCCCCAGGCCAGCAGGCCGAAGGCCACCGTCTCCGTCGTCAGGCGGGGCCAGTCCGGCGACTTCTCTTCGGTCGTTTCGAGGGCGAGCCCCAGGAGGCCGCCGCCCATGTACCCGTAGAGCCCACCGATGATGCTCAGCATCGCGAACCCATAGAGGACGTTTGCGAAATCGGTACCCCGGCAGTAGCCGACGACGATGCCGTAGCTCATCATTCCGCCAATCCCCCATCCGATCCCGCCTATCGCAGCCGCGATCGGCAACCTGGCGATCCAGTCCCGCCGCCCCGAGGCAGCCACCACCGCAAGTGCACCCACAGCTCCTGCCCACGCTGCTCCGTGCTCATGGCCGAAATGACCGCGCACGGCCCAGGCCAGTCCCAGAGCCAGGGCCACGGTCAGCGTCGCCCAGAATTTTCTCACGTCCTTCCTCCTCTGGCTTGCTTCTCAACCCCTGCTTTCGACACGGGCTAGCCGCAGCACGGCCGAATGTAACGCGGAACGTCCCTCACCGCAAGGGCAAATGTCCTCGGGGCGCCCGGCGAGGCACACTACCCCTCACGGACGCCGCGACACAACAAACTTGTGGCATCGATCTCCGGAAACCCTTATTTTGCCGGCGTTCCCCCGGTTCGCGCCAATCGAATCCGAAAAAGGGGCGGAACGGGAGGCAGCGACCAGTCGGCTCCCCCCGGGCTACTGCACTGATACTTCCGCCGCAAAGGGGAAGAGCCGGACGACGCCTCGAGCCTCCTCCGCGCGGCCTTGCGCATCGGTACCGCGCGTCGATGGTGAAGCGTCGACGGACGGGTTGGGGAATGCTCGTCAATTCAACCGGCTCCGAAAGATGGCGCCAGAGGGGAACTGTAGCGGTCCGTGATTGCCTTCTACTCACTGGTCCACTCAATGGAGGGAGGTCAAAATGGCGAGTGCGATGTCGTTCGTCCTGTCCGCCGGATTTGTAGCTTCGGCCGCGTGGTTCGTGGTGGGGAGCATTCTGTACATGAATCCGCTCGTGGCGGCCCAGTACCGAAAGGAGACGGACTCACCGGGTTTCCGCACCTGGACGAATACCGGTCGTTACCTGCTGCTCACGTACCTGTTCACCCTGGTCCAGACTCTCCTCTGGGCCGGCGTTTTCTGGTTCATCCGGGGGGCGTTGCCCGCAACTGCCGCGGCGAGAATCGGAGCGTTCGCGGTGATCCTGATCGCCACCAAGATCGTACCTCGCTTCCTGGACATGTGGATTCAAAGCACGTACCCCCTGCGCCTCCTCGTGATCGAGTTGATCAACGGTAGTATCGGAAGCGTCGTGGTCGCGGCCGTGTACACTCTCATGCTACGTAGCAGTTAGATCCGCAGCTCCGCGCTTTCTCTCTCGGAACAGAGGGTGAAGTACGGTTTTGGGCAAGTGAGCCCAAGGCTGGTCGGACCTTCGTACTCTCCGGCTCCGCGCCCGGCGACCTTTTGTCAACGGCTTTCTATCGGCCACGTCTCCGTGCATCGAGTAAGAAGAAGCCCCGGCGCAGCGAGTCCGCACCGGGGCTTCGAGGCTCGACGGGATCAGGCTCGCGTTCTCCGGCTACGCTCACTGTCTTTTCTGATGGAGTAGCCGCATTTCCTCGGCTCTTTCCTTAATTCGAGTCAGGTCGGCCACCATCTCGCTCCACCCGTACCAGAACGCGTAGTCGGGATTCGCGTGGAAAGAACCCTGGAACGTGCGCATCCGGTGCTTCAGGAACATCTGAAAGAGCTCCTGCTCAATGGTGGTTGCCGCCTCGTTGAAGGTCAGTAGATCCGGGTACGCGTAGGCGTAGTTCTCCGGCTTCTTCAGGGTCCCGTCCCGGTACAGGCCAGCCACCACCTCGATCGCCTCTGCCATCAAACGGTCCGCCTTCTGGATGATCCGATCGCTCTTCTCCAGCTCGGCTCTGGCAAAATCCGCGGAATGGCATCTGGAGCATATGGCGATCATCTTGTCGCGTTCTTTCTGCCAAGACTCCTGGTCCAGCCGCGCAAGGTCGGCGGCCTTCACCGCGTCCAGCCGGACGGTCGGTTTGCCATCTGGATCGAGCACGCCGAGTCCTTTCAGGATTGTGGCTCGATCTTGAGCCCACTGCTTGTCTTCGGGCATCGGCAAGCGGACCGCCAGAAATCCCCACGCGGTTCGCACTTCGTGATTCCCGTCGGGCATGTGGCAGGTCTGACAGGTCGGTGCAGCGGCATCAGGCGGTAGCTTGCCATATCTTTTCAGCTGGTAACGCACGCCGTGCTTGGAAGTGCTGTACATCTCCCACTGCGGATGATCGAAGCCCATGTGGCAGGTCGCACAGGCTTCCGGTTCGCGCGCCTCTTCCACCGAGAAGCTGTGACGCGTGTGGCAGGCATCGCAGCTTGCTACACCGTACTGGAATCCCTGCGCCTTCAGTTTCTTGATGTCCTCCTCGGACTTCAACCCAATCTTGTGGCAACCGCCACACCCTTTGGCCCCTGCGATCAATTCCATTGGCTGATAGTGGGTCGCGGGCATGGCGTTCATGGCCACCCATCCCATCGCGTGCTTGCCCCTCTCGAACTGCTCCACCCGCTCCAGGTGACATTGCGCGCAGGTCTCGGGTGTCGGAAGCTGCGCTTTGACCACATCGTCAGCGCTCGTGTGCTGGTCGCCGTGACACACGTCGCAGGTCACGTCGTTCTGGGCATGCTTCGACGTTTGCCAGTCCTTGACCTGTAGAGGCGTCACTTCCGGTTTTGCGTGGCACTGGACGCACACATTCTCGGCCCGGGCCCAGGTTTTTCCCGTCAAGAGCAGCAGGACCAAGAATCCGAGCGCGAGAGCGACGTTTCGCCTCATCTCGCACCTCCTCTGCCTTGGGTTCACCGACATTTCAGACTCCCGTCGAGCCTTGGTTATCACCACAGCAGCGTCAACGTGACCGCGAACGTTAGAGATTGGGCCAAGAGCAGCAATCCCAGTCGTCGAACGTTCACCGGCGACATTCGGACGAGTCCCACACCCACGTGGATCACGAGGGGCATGAAAGGCAGTATCAGCTTCAGCTCGAGCCAGCCCGACCAGACAAGCAGGTACAAAGCCAGGAACGTCGATCCGATCGCAGCCAGCCAGTAGATGCCGGGCTGGACGCTGGAAGCGCCAGCGCGCGACCGCCGAAGCGCCAGACGGATGCGGACGTAGATCGTACCGAGCAGGAAGAAGAGCACGTTCACCGCGTAGATGATCAGGACGCTTCTCAGATTCGGGTCTCCTGCCGCCAGATGGGCAGCCGGGGCCGCTGTCGTCAGCAGCGCTACGGCGAGAACCTGGGATGCCAGGGTTCGGCCAAATCCGCTTTCCGCAATCAGAATGGCCGACGCGGCAAGCGCAGCTTGCCATCCGAGAAGGCCGAGCGACAGAGGGCCCGGGGAATTCATCAGCACCCCTGGCCCCACAAGCACCGCCGCGAGGAGGACTGCGCTGCCGATCAGCAGCCGATCTCGCCGGCATTTCGGCTTCCCCGGCGAGTGCAACACGCGTGGGACAGCCGGAAGCGACAGAAAGGCCAGCAGAAATCCCACGCCCAGCAGGGCGTGCGCGACGGGCCTGACGGCAGGCGCCGTGGCTAAGCCTGTGGCAAGCGGAATCAGCCACATCGCCCAGGCCCCGTGTTCGCGCGGCATGCTCAACAGCCTTCCCGGCATTCCTCTACATCCTCCGCTTGAATCTTCAGGTAGCCGGTCACGTCCTGGTTCGGTCTGGCTCGCTCAGAACTTCTCGCCCTTGGCCTCTCGGAACTGACTCCCCACCGGCCGGATCCGGGGCCACATGTTGTACGCGAATAGGACGAAGGCAATCACCTGCCCAACGCCGGATAGCAAAGCCAGGAACCCCCAAACCTTCCCGGAGGTGAAGGGACCCACGAATTCGGCGACACCCCGGAGAGCCGTTGCCACTGTAAACAGGTAGAAGATCGCCTCTGCCAGATCAGGGCTGTAGCGGGAGCCTGCCGGTGGGCGTGGGAACATCCACTGCGCCACCCCCAGGATCATGCCCATCACAAACCCGACCAGGATGAGATGAGTATGGGCCGTGATGTGCAGAGAATCTGGATACCGCCCCAGAACGTCCCGCTGGAGAGACATCCAGACCCCGAGCACGATGCCCGCGATCAGAAAAGCGAAACTGGTTCGGATGTAACGTCGCACAATCGTGTGCATCAGGTTCCCTCCTGTGTTTTCTCTTCCTCCTCGAATTTGCGATTCAAATCCTCCGCGTGGATGTGGTCCTTCACTCGAACATGCGCCCGCCGAATGCCGCTCACCTCGAGTGCCTTCTTGCGAATTTCCGACCCGATGTAGAACGCGAATACGTCAGGACAGAATGGCACGGTCAGGTGGTAGACGATGTGCGCCGTGTCCCCCTCCACTCGCACCTCGTCGATCAGTCCCCTCTGTCCGATCGTCTGTCCGAATTCCGGATCGCGAACGGTGATCACTCGCTCGAACACTTCTTTTTCCTTCTCGCTCAGCTTTTCGGGATCAAGCATCCGTCGTTCCCTCCCCGAGTGCTTCCCGCAACTTACGCTCGAAAAACTTCGTGACGTTCTTGATTTGCACGGCGATCATTGCGTTGTGCACGGTAGCCAGAGGGCCATCGTCCTCGATCCGCAAAGCAAATCGGATGCGCGTACCGCTGCCTTCGCTCGGTTCCAGATGGAACCTGCCTTCCCAGATCAGATAGTCCGCTTCTGCCTTCCAGCGGCAGGAATTCCCGGTGCGCTCTTCGACCGTGCATCGCAGCGCTGAGGTCCCCAGTGTTGCGCGAAACGGTGTCTTCAGAAACCACTCGCTCTTCGTCGCATCTCCCTCGGTGCGCTGGACCGGGTGGAACATCGTGCCGAGCCGCGCAGCGTGAAAGATCAATCCCGCCACCTCCTGCGGCGGCTTGGCCACAGTGAACTCGTGAATTGTCTCCGGCATTCTACACCTCGATGATACCCTCTTCGAAATGCGTCAGTCTTTCGACACCGTCCTCCGTGAGCAGAACCGTGTCCTCTTGCTTGAAGCCTCCCAGCCCAGGAATCGAGAGCACCGGGTGACCAACGGCCAGGGTCATTCCGCTTTCCACCGGTTGCATGATGTCTTCCGGGAAAATCGTGGGAAATGGGTATTCCTCGAACGCCAGGCCGATTCCGTGGATGAGACCGCGGATGTAGTTTTCGCCGTGGGGCAAGCTCTTGGCCAGATCTTCGATCTCTTGCTCCACCTCAAAGAGCTTGCGGCCGTCTTGGAGACCTTCCATTCCCTTGCGTTGCAGCGTACGGTAGGTCTCCATGGCCCTCTTCTGTTCCTCCGTCGCGCTGCCGACCACGAAAGTGCGCGAGATATTCGCGTGGTATCCAGCCACTACGGGCGCGAAGTCGACCAGGACGACCTCCCCCGGCTGAATCTCTTTGTCCGTGGCGAGCCCGTGCAGCCAAAGGCTTCGGTAGCCCGAATTCACGAAGGGCGGAAACCCGAGCCCCGAAGCACCCCACTTTTTCAGTTGGTATTCGAGTTCGATCGCGACTTCCCTTTCGCGGATTCCCGGTCGAAGCAGTTCCCGCACCAGCCCCATTCCCCGATCGGCCAGCTCGCAGGCTCGGCGGATTGCTTCCAGCTCCTCCTCGTCCTTCGTTTTCCGGACCACTTCGATCATGGTGCGCTCCTGCACCACCTCGGCGTTGGGATTGGAAATCTTGAAGCGCTCCACCAGGAAGGCAGGCACGTGGAACCCAACCTCGAGGCCGATTCGGGGCTTCTCCTTGCCCAGGCTGTTAACCTCAGAAATGATGGAAAGCATCATCTCGTGCAGGGCGTGGTAGGTGATAAGCCTTGGTACCCAGGTACGAGCTTTGACCTCCTCTACCTCATTTGCGAACACCACGAGAGCAGGATCGCCCTCCCGGGGAATCAGCATACGCGGTTGCCGCCGCACATCCCCACTGAAGTAGTAGTAGTTCTCCCCCGTCACGATGACGTACAAATCGACGTCATTCTCATCCATCAGTTGTTGCAAACGTCGTACTCTCTGCCTGTGTCGTTCCGACATGCTGTCCTCTCTACCTTCTCTCAAAGCCTCTCAAGCCCTCGCCAACGCTGGCGTGACCGGGACGCTCCCCACCGCAGGAAGCGATCAGTGCTTCGGCCCCACGTCCGAATTCGGTTGCTGCCGACCTTCTCTCAACAGCCCGGGGGCAGATCTTTGCAACCTTAGAACGCCCTTCCCCCTCTTTCTATTCCAGCCCGAACGCGGATCGTCTCGTCGATCCCATCGTTTCACTCGGCTCACGTCCGCGAGAAGAGCCGCCTGAACGAGCCAGCTCCATTCTCCTCTCGCCACCCAAGTGCCCCGACCGCCAGTCTCAGTGTTCCCGGACCAATGACCCCGACCCGGTTGTGCACTCGATTCCTCGTCAAACGGAATCACCCCCACGCCGCGCAAAGATCACTACATTCCGCGAGCTCTCCGCCCCAAACGGCGAACCCGAAAGGTCAGCCGACAGTCCCACCAGGTCAAGCTTCGCAGCCTGCAATGTCTCCGCCACCTCCTGGGGGCGGTACGGCTTCAAGTCCGTGCTCAACAGCTCGTGCTCTGCCCCGCTGCCCTTCCACCTGATGCACAGCACATTGAACCTGACCCGGTCCGGCAGATAGTCGTAGAACCGGACGAACTCGTGGTCTCCCTCGCGCGAGATGGCGACGATCCGCTCCCGTCTGTCGAGAAACAACGGGTAGTTCAACATTTGCACGATGACCCAGCCTCCCGGCCGAACGGTCGCGGCGAAGGATTCGAAAGCCTTCCGAAGCTCCTCTTTTGTGGTGAGGTGAGGGATCGTGTTCCCGAGACAGAGTACGCAATCCCATCCGCCCCCCGCCACCTCGTGCAGATGTCGCAAGTCACCCCGTTCGAATCGTGCATCCACAGCGTGCTTCGCGGCAAGGTCTCTGGCCAGTCGGATCATTTCCGCGGAACTGTCCACCCCGAGCACCCTCACACCCAGCAGCGCAAGGGCCACCGCGTGGTGTCCCGTCCCGCAGCCTGCATCCACTGCGCTTCGGATGCCCCGTTGCGCAGTCAGAGCTTCCAGAACCGCCCGAAGCGAACCAACCGAATCGCCGCGACCCGTCATGGTGCCGTAGTCGGCTGCGAGGCGATCGTAGAACTCATCGCTTCCCACCGAAGCCCTCCTGGCTGAACGACGCGGGCACCCGGCCTTGATTGTGCTGGTAGACCGGCAGGTCCAGGTGTTTAACGTGTTCACGGTACTCCTCGACGGTGATCGCCGTCCGCCAGTGACCGCTGAGTTTGCCCCAGAGCGGCAATGCGAAGAAGGCAGCAATCACCATGGCCGCGAACAACGCTGGCCGGAGTGCTGGCCCTCGCCGCCCCACCCTCACTTCGAGCGTCCGCGGCACGGGGCACACCGCCACGCACTCCATGCACCCGTTGCACTCGTCGGATCGCACACGAACCAGCCGATCAACGGGAAGGTTCATCGGGCAAGCCTTGGCGCACAGTCCGCAGTCGATGCAGCGCTCAGTGTCCCGCGTCACCTTTACGGGACTCAACCAGCTCAGTAGCCCGAGCAGTGCGCCGTACGGGCAGAGGTAGCGGCACCAGAAATTCGGTACGAGAACCGAGAGAACGAGCAGGACGAGAAGAACCCGGGCCGTGTTGGCCGACATGTCGGTGAAGAACTTCAGCATCTTGATGTCAGCGACCCGGTTGTACGGACTGTACACGAACGCGGTGATCGCCCGTGGGTCCATTTGAACCAGAATGGCCCACAGGAAGAAGGCCAGCAAGAGGTATTTGATGCTCCGCAGGGGGTAGTCCAGGAGCGGGGGAACTCTTAGCTTGCGACCTTTGGGCCACAGCCGGAAGCCGAGGTTTCGAAGACTCTCGGAGATCAACCCGATGGGGCAGATCCAGCCGCAGAACCCCTTTTTGAGGAAGAGACCTGTGATCAGAGCCCCCACGAAGAAGAGCGTCGCCGCCGGGTGAATTGGATTGAGCACACCCGTCAAGAGCCAGTGCTTAAGTCCCACGAGCCCGGTGATCGGCAGATACGCCTCGATGCCAGGCGATCGCAAATCGGGGTTCACGACTTCCGCACCGCTCTCGAGCAGGGAGACAAACCGGAAGAAACGAAAGCCGAGCCAGAGACTGAGGGCAGCAAACACCAACTGGCTGGCCAGTCTTGCGTTCGGAATCCAGCGCGGAGGGCGCCATCGCTGTCGCGCCTTCCCGGTGGTTGATCCGCCCTTCCGGGCCTCGTCCTTCTTCTCTCGGAACCGGCGCGGCCGACGCACCCTGATCTTCAGTCCGTCGGAGACTACACCCATCGTTTCTTCAGCCTCTCAGGGATATCGATCCAATTCGTCGACGCGAGTACCTCAGTTCGCCGTCAGCAAGCGCCGCTGAATTCTGGCACCCTCGGTTTCCAGACTTGCGGCCAGATCCGCCAAAGTCTTCGCCTTCAGAAGGTCAAAGATCTGCTCTCGAATCTTGACCCAATCGTGGTGCAGCGGACATGGCCGCTCCGGATCGCACGTCTCCAGACCCAGGACGCACCCGTGAAGGTAGTCAGGACCCTCGAGCGCCACGATCACGTCCCAAAGCCTGATCTCCTCCGGAGGTCGTGCCAGCGCGACGCCGCCGCCTGGCCCTCTCTTGCTCGCGAGGATGCCCGCGTGCACAAGCTTCTGGACAACTTTGCTGAGGAACGCCGGAAAGGCTCCGGTGGCGGCCGCGAGCTCCTGCGCCGACATCCGTGCCTCAGGTTCGAGGCTCGCCAGGTAGACGAGCGCGCGGAGGGCGTATTCGCTGCTCTTGCTGATCAGCATCGCTGTCCCCTATTTCGGACGATTCTGTCCAGAATATACAACGACGACCGAAGTCCGTCAAGCGCTTTTTTCCCCGCTCGTTTCGCCACCGCTCGTCGGCCGGTAAACGCCAGGTAGGTCGCCGTATCGGGCAGGCCAGTCCAGTGGGCAAAGAAGCAATCGAGACAGGACCCTGCAGTGCTCGCAGCCGAGATCCGGCATTTTCCCCGCATGTGGATTCCCCCGGAACCGCACGGACCCCTCCTCCCGCTGGCCACGCGCACCAAGCGGGCCCGCTACCTTCACAGGCGAACGATGTTCATTCCCCCGCTCACCTCCACAACCAATCCCGTGGAGTAGTCGAAGTAGCCCGTCACGAGGGCGGCCACGGCTTTGCCCACATCTTCCGGAAAACCCCACCGCCGCTGCGGTACCAGTCCCTCGGCGATGAGACGGTCGTACTTCTCTTTCACGACGGCAGTCATGTCCGTCTGGATGATTCCCGGCCGCACTTCGTACACGTTGATGCCGTACTCAGCCAGCCGATCCGCGAAGACGCGGGCTGCCATGCTCACCGCCGCCTTGGAGATACAATACTCCGCCCGCGACGGGGAGGAAACGTAGGCCGAGATCGACGAGATGAACACGATGCGCGGACGCTGTCGCTGCGGATCCTCCGAGACCTGCTTCACCATCTGCCTGGCCACAACCTGTGTGAGGAAAAACGTACCTCGCGCGTTGATGGACATGACCCGATCGTAGCTCTCTGGCGTCGTGTCGAGCACGTCGAGGCGCACCTGGGGAGCCACGCCCGCGTTGTTCACCAGTACGTCCACCCGGCCGAATCGCTCCAGTACAGCGTCGAGCAGTGCGCGGTGGGATTCCAGCGCGGAGATGTCGCCTCGAATCGGGAGAAAGTCCCGGCCAAGCTCCTGCACGCGATCCTGGACTTCGAACAGCCCCTTCTTGCGGTTGTCCGGCTCGTAGACCACATCCACACCCGCGATGTCGAACCCGTGCCGAGCCAGTTCCAGAGCAATCCCCCGGCCGATGCCGCGCCCGGCCCCCGTCACCAGCGCAGTCTGCCGTTTGCCATCGCTCATGCTCCCCTCCTTGACCTACACGACGATCTTGTCCCGCATATACTGATTCCACACGTTCTCGAACCAGGTATCCTCCCGGGGAATGGGCCGCACATCCACCCAGCGCTTGTCGATGCTTCCATCGTCACTCAGCCGAATCTCGAGGATCTTTTGGCTTGTGAAGTCGCTCGGCTCCGCAAGTCTAAATCGCCAAGTTTCGCCCAGTTTCTCGTTGGGGATTTCGCCCTCCGGATCCAAGATGAGGTAGGAACCGCGGCTCTTGCCGCCACGAGCGATGTACTCCCGGATTGCCTCGAGATACACGGCGTGCGTCAAACACAAATCGAGGAGCCGGAAAGCCGCCGGCAGATGCTTACGTGACGGGACCTGCAGGCTTCCCCGCAGACGGTCCAACTGGGCCCACGCGTCCCCCACGGCGCGGTCGATCGCCGCCGGGTCACGAATGATGCCACCGTGGGCTGACATCCGCTCCCGAAGCTCCTCGAGCTCCCTTTCCAGCGCCTTCTCACTTGCGGCAGGATCCAGGATTCCCTCAGCCCAGCGGATCTTTTCCTCCACCCGCTCCCCACAGGCTTGCAGAAACTCGGTCTGCGACAAGGGTAGCTGGGTGTAGCGCTTGGCGATGTAGAGAGCCGCCCGCATGCTCCCCACCTGCCCGGAGTTCAGTGCGGAGCCTCCCGGGCGGTAGACGCCGTGCGTCCCGTTGACCTCTCCAACGGGGAAAAGGTGCCGCACATTCGACTCCCACCAGATGCTGCCCCGCAGCCCACCGTTGTTGTGTTGCGCGCACACCGCGATCTCCAGCGGTTCCCGAGTGATGTCGATTCCATTCTCGCGGTACAGATCGATGGCGGGCTGGTTCATTTTCTGCAGACGTTCGATTGGAGTTCCAAAAAGGGCCCCGGATTTCCGCAGGTACTCGTAGGCCTCTGATTCCAGCAGCTCGAACGAGAAATCTTCCAATTTGCCCGCACCACTTGGATTGCGGCGGAAATCCAGGAACACGCGCCGTTTGCGGATCACCGTTTCCTGGTACACGAGGATGTCGATCAGCGATGAGCCCCAGTTCCTCACCTTCCGCGGATCGAACGGCCACTGGTACCCTTTGAGAAAAACGGCCGTCGCCAGCTTGCCCATGCTTGGGAAGTAGTCGTTGAGGAATTCCCTCTCGTCCGAGCCATCCTGTTCGGTGGAGATGTACCTCGGAATCACCTGCTGGTACGTCCCGGACACGTTCCAACGGAACTTGATGGACGCGAGCCCGAACTGGGATTCCGTGAGATTGTTGCCGATCGCACCAATCTCGAAGGCCATGCCGGTGGATCCAATTTGGCTCTCCGGGTACACCGAGGTCTTGTACATCCCGCCCGGACCACGCCTTGGTGGCATCGTTGTTGAAGCAAAAGAAATCAGCAAAGGCTTTGGCGACAAACTCCTTATCGAAAATCTCAGTTTCAATCTCCCGGCCGGTGGGATTGTCGGGGTCATCGGTCCCAACGGTGCA
>CAYXFI010000050.1:0-15868 GCA_964464205.1 uncultured Cytophagia bacterium | reverse complement strand
GGAGGTAGTGTACGTCGGAAAGGCGAGGAATCTCGCAGCCCGGGTGGCCAGCTATTTTCGCCCGCCGGAAAGGCTGCCGGAGCGCGACCGCGCCATCGTGGCGGCTCTTCGCGATTTCCGGGCGATTCCCCTGGGCTCGGAGCTTGAGGCTTTGCTCGAGGAATACAGGTTGATCCAGCTCTACCGACCCCCTCTGAACCAGCAGATGCAGGTGCACCCGCGGTCGCATTGGGAGGCTGTGCGGGACGACTACGTGATTGTTCTGCCCTCCTCCGCTCCGGGCCACGCGGAGCTCTTCCTGCTGAGCAAGGTCGGGGCCTTGACGCAACTCCGCAGTAGGGTGGGCGCGGTGGACACACCGTACCTTCGGGCGGCGCTCGATTCGCTCTTCTTCGCGCGACGATCCGAACCCGAGTCGACGGAAGAGGCGGAAATCGCCTTCAGTTGGTTGGCTTTGCGGGGACCCTGGGAGAACGTCCTCTTCGCGGATCGCTGGTCGGGGGTGGATGAGGCATTGCGCGACATCGAGGCCAAGGTCCGGGAGGTGGCCGGTACGACGACGGGGTACACGTGCGTCGGCGACTGAGCAGGTGTAAGGAGGTGCCACCGGGGATCACCTTCTCGTCTCAGCGGAAACGAGCCGGCAGAAGCGAGGCGGGATGTTTCCGGATCAAACGTTGGCCTCGCCGGCGCAGACCCGCACCACTAGGTCTTCCAGCGCATCCCCGAAGCGGAGGTAGCCTTCGGCCACGTGATTGAGGGCGCGTCGCGCGGCGCGGAAATTCACGGCGAGTTCGTCGAACAGCTCGGTGAGGTGGGCGGAGGCGGCGATCTCGTGCTGGGCTGCCGCGTGGAAACCCATCGCGCCGAGATCCTCGTAGTAGCGGAATCCTGGTCCGAAGCGATGCCGGGCCTGGTACCGCACGTAGCGTGGGAACATGCCGGTCAGGAACAGCGCGTAATTCCCCAACTGGTGGTGCAGGAAGAAGACCTCGTGATGCGAGGCCTCCACCAGCGCATGCAGGTGGTCGACCAGGTAGGCGTAGTGGGTGGGTTCCCGCTCTTCCGGATCCTGGTGGTACGTGATGAAGGTGACCAGAAGGCTGGCGCAGTAGTCGGCCAGATTCGCGTCGTACAGGTCGTAGCGCAGAAAAGCGTTGCGCACCAGTACGTAGAAGAAGAGTTGAGCGGAGAACGGGGCCAGTCCCTCGGTGCACATGATGGCGGCGAATAGGTCGGAGTGGTCGAGGATATGGTCCCGGGTATCGGGGTCAGCGAGCAGGCTCTGGACGATGCCCCGCTCACGCTCGTTCCGGGCCAGCACCTCGGCTACGAACTCGAAGTCCTGGTCGGTGAGACGATTTCGGCAGAAGGGGCGAATCATGATCCGGCCCAGCGAATTTTCCGGTGCAAGTCCGTTTCTACGGCAACTATCGGCAGGGCGGCGGATTCCTGAACCCGGAAAGTTGGGGAGGTTTGCCGCGGCTCTGGCCTTCCTTCTTCTGTTGTCGATCCCTCTGAGTGGGGCAGAGCCGGTCTCTCTGCCGAGCCCGGCTTCCCTTTTCGGCTTCGAGCCCGGAGAAGATCGCAAACTCGCCTCCCTCGAGCAGATTCTCGAGTACTTTCGCGCGCTGGATCGCCTGTCGCCCCGCGTGCAGGTGAGGGAACTGGGCGAGACCACGATGGGGCACCCGTTCACTCTTGTGCTCATCTCGAGCGAGCGCAATCTGGCCCGACTGGGAGAGATCCGGGAGATCCAGGCTCTCCTGGCCGATCCTCGCAGGGTGACGGCCTCAGAGGCGGATTCGCTGATGCGCCGGGTGCCGGCGGTGGTGAGCATCAATTGTAGCATTCACGCCACGGAGGTGGGGGCGGCGCAGATGGCCCCGTTGCTCACGTACGAGCTGCTGGCGGGGAACCTGGAGGGCGCCCGAATGATCCTGGACAGCGTGCTCGTCCTGCTCATCCCCGTTCACAATCCGGACGGCCTGGTCTTGGTGAAAGAGTGGTACGACCGCTACGTCGGTACGGCCTACGAAGCCGCGCCACTGCCCTGGCTCTACCACAAATACACCGGCCACGACAACAATCGCGATTGGTTCCTGTTCACCCAGGTGGAAACGCGCCTTACCGTGGACAGCGTGTACAACGTTTGGCACCCGCAGATCGTGCTGGACATGCACCAGATGGGCTCGAAAGGAGCCCGCCTCTTCGTGCCACCCTACGTGGATCCGGTGGACCCGAACGTGGATCCCCTGCTCGTGGCGGAGATGAACGATCTCGGGACGTTCGTCCAGAGTCACTGCGTGGAACGAGGACTGGGCGGGGTCGTGACCGGCACTCGATTCGACGCGTTCACCCCCGCGCGCGCCTACCCGAACTACCACGGAGGTATTCGCTTTCTGAGCGAGGTAGCGAGCTGTCGGATTGCTTCGCCCTTGAAGCTCACCGAAAAAGACCTGCGCGGCAACGTGGATTTCTCCCCCCATTCGCGCTCGGTGAATTTCCCGCTGCCGTGGGAGCCCGGCGAGTGGCGTCTTCGGGACGTGGTGAGCTACCACCGGGCCGTGGCCCACGCGGTGCTGCTCCACGCGGCTCTTCACCGATCGCAGTGGGTCCGGAACGCCCACCGTGTGTTGCGCAGGCAGTGCGAGTGGGATGGGTCCCCGGCCGGATTTCTGATCCCGGACAGGCAGTGGGATCCATCGGTTGCGGACGAGCTGGTCGCGGTGCTTCGGCGAGGAGGGGTGGAGATCTACCGTGCCCCGCGCGGCGAGGGATTGGTGGTTCCGCTGGCCCAGCCCTACGGTGCCTTCGCCAAGACCCTGCTGGAAGTGCACGAATACGAGCCTCCGCGCGTGGGCGGCGAGACCCGCCGGCCCTACGACGTGACCACGCACAGCCTGCCCTTGCTCTTCGGCGTGCGCGTGCGGGCGCTGGAGACCTTGCCCGAGGATCTGGTGGATCCCGTCGAGCGTTTCCCGCGCCCGGACTCTCCACAAATCGACATCGACGGGCCTCTCCTCCTGGATGCGAGGGCTAATCGGGCGTTCGAGATCGTGACCTGTGCCCTGGCCTCGGGCGCCTCAGTGGCCCGGTTGACTGAGCCCGCGAGAGTGGGGGGCCATTTCTTCCCCCGAGGCTCTTTCGTGCTTCGTGGGTCGGCAGATTCCCTCCGTCGCTGGGCTGCTCGGGCGGATCGGCGGCGCGTGCCGCACGCTACGTTGCCCGTTGACCACGCGTCTCGCCTGGTTCCAATTCGCTTGCTTCGCATCGCTCTCTACCAGTCGTGGGTGCCTTCGATTGACGAGGGCTGGACCCGCTGGATCCTGGAGCAGTACGGTTTCCCGTTCCGGGTGCTGCACGATTCCGACGTGCGTTCCGGTGCGCTCGACTCGGTGGATGTGTTCATCATTCCGCACGCTCGGCCGGAGAGCATCGCCAAGGGCTGGAGCGCGGACCGGATGCCGCCGGAGTACGCGGGAGGACTCGGCGAGCAAGGGCTGGAACGCGTGCGACAATTCGTCCAGCGCGGAGGAACGCTGGTTCTCTTCGGTTCGGCGGTTGAGTCCGCGGACCGATTCCTGGGCGTGGACCTGTGCGAAGAGAAACCATCTCAAAATGAATACTACGTGCCTGGTGCCCTGCTACGGGGGATTGTTGGGGATACGTCGAGCTTGTGCTTGGGGCTCCCGGGCGAGCTTGCGCTGATGTGCACCACACCGCCTCTGCTCAGGTCGGGAGCTGGGAGGACGCTGGTTCGCTTCGCGGAGGGCTCGTTGCTCCTGTCCGGTTGGGCGGAGGGGCTTGGGCACCTGCGCACGCGCCCGGCCCTGCTCGAAAGCCGGTGGGGTCGTGGCAGGATCCTTGCATTCGCCTTTCGCCCCCAGTTCCGCGCCTGGAGTAGAGACACGTACAAGCTCCTGTTCAATGCCTTGATCTCGGCCAGCCAGGATGGGAACCCGCCCGGTGGCCCCTGATGGGTGGCGTACAGGGCGATGAAAGAACAGCGGGAGGGGAACAGTGAGAGTGAGCCATTACGTCGCTTCAATCAAGAACTGGATGATCCGCAGTCTGATCGAGCGCTACCTGAAAGCGCGGGAGGTGTTTCTCTCGTACCTCACGGACTTCCGGAACGGTACGTCCATCCCCTTTGAGAATATCATGCAGCTCTCCGACCAGCTCTTCTCGATCAAGGAGGACAACTACCTGATCTTCCGTCGAGTGCTGGATCCGCGCACGATGCTTTTTGAAGACGCGCCGAAGCTCACCCCGACGGATGCGGAAGTTCGGTTCATGAACAACGTGGGCCTCATCTTCCACAAAGTGATGGTGGCCCGTGAGCTGAAATACGTGATGGAGCACTATCAGGCGGACAGCGAAGACTTCGAGGAGAGTCTCACTTCCTTGGGTTACTACCTGGACCGCATCGACCGACTGTTCCGGGAGGGTTTGGAGATCATCCGCGAGATGATCGAGAACTACGCGGACAACACCGTGCTGCTGGTGTACTTTCTGGAAAACCGCGAGTACATCGAGAAGACTTTCGGGATGCCGCTGGGGGAATTCCTTGCGCCGATGATCCGCGGCCCCAAAGAGCACGAGGCGTACCGCCGGGCGATCGAGTACTACGTGGACAGCGGACGTCCCGAGGCCGCCCGCCGGATGTGGGAGAAGGCAGTGGCGGAGGGCGTGGACTCGTCGGTGATCCCGGAGCGGGTGCGCAAGCGGCTGGAGGAGCTCGAGCGCCGGCTCGTGGAACAGTGACCGGCGACCGGACGGCCGTGTTAACCAAACACCCGACGGGAGAACGTGAATGAGGATTCTGTTTCTGGGCACTTCCTGCGCGATCCCGACCCGTCTCCGGGCCCTACCTTCGGTCGCCGTCGTGTACGACGGTGAGGTGCTTCTGTTCGATTGCGGCGAGGGGACGCAACGCCAGATGCTGCACGCGGGCCTGAAGCTCACCCGCGTCCGTCACGTGATGATCTCGCATTTGCACGCCGACGACGTGTTGGGTCTCCCCGGTCTGTTGATCTCACGGGGATTCATCGGCGGCAAGGATCCCTTGACTGTGTACGGTCCCCCCGGCCTGACGGAATTCCTCGACTTCGTCCTGAAATCAACCCACGCGTTCTTGGACTACCCTCTGGAGGTGCGGGAGTCCGAGGGGGGCGAGCTCTACGCGGACGAATCGTTCCGTCTCGTGGCTGAGCCCCTCAAGCACAGATCGTTCTGCCTTGGCTTCGCCTTCGTCGAGAGCGACAGACCGGGCAGGTTCGATGCAGAGCGGGCGAAGAAGCTGGGGATCCCGCCGGGTCCTGTCTACGGCCGGCTGAAGGCGGGTGGGGAAGTGCGCCTGCCCGACGGACGAGTGGTGCGAGGTAGTGACTTGGTCGGGCCGCCGATTCCCGGCCGGAAAGTCGCCTACGTCGTCGACACGGTGCCCTGTCCCGGTGCCTACCGCCTGGCACAGGATGCGGACTTGGTGATCTTCGATAGCACGTACGCGGCCGCCAACCAGGATGAAGGCAAAGAGTACGGGCATTCTACGTCGCTTCAGGCTTTCAAGGTTGCCAAACGGTCCGGTGCCAAGAGGCTGGCCCTGTTCCATTTCAGTCCCCGCTACGAGGATCCCGGCGTGCTGCTGGAGGGTTTGCCGACGGATGGTCCGGAGCTGCTCCTGGCGGAGGATCTCCTCGAGGTCGAGATCCCACGGCGCGCACCAGGTGAATAGGTTGCGAGGAGTTGATCGGGAATGGGGAAAGTGACAGCATGGCGCTGGTTGGTCCTGTTCTCGGCGCTCGTGTCGAGCGGTCCGGTCGGGTGGGCCCAACAGTGGAGCAAGCTGGACGAAGGTCTTGAGCTGGCGCGGTTCCCGGCGCCCGATTCCGTGGGCGGCCTGAGAAGGTCGATCTACGTCCTGCGGGTGGATCCCCGCTTGTGGGAATTCCGGCTGCTTTGCGCGAACGGGTGCGGTGAGTGTTGGAAGACAGCGCGGGCGTGGGCGGAGCGGTACGAACTGGTGGCAGCGATCAATGCCGGGATGTTCCACGGTGACGGGACTCACGTAGGGTGCTTGACCGGCTCCTGCTGCCAGTCCGCACCACCAGTTCCGCACTACCAATCCGCACTTGCGTTCTCGCCGCTGCAGGAGGGTTTGCCGCCGGCGAGGCTGTTCGACCTGGATGTGACGTCCCTTGACACGGTGCTGCGGCAGTACCGGTGCGTGATTCAAAATCTGCGCCTGATCAAAAGCCCAGGAGAGAATCGCTGGAAACAGCAGCCCCGCCGGTGGAGCGAAGCGGCGCTCGGTGAGGACGGGAAAGGCCGAATCTTGATGATCTTCACCCGCGCGCCACTGTCGATGCACGATTTGAACGAGGTGCTGTTGCACCTTCCGCTGGATCTCCGCCGTGCGCAGCATCTGGAGGGAGGGCCGGAGGCCCAGTTGTTCGTCCGGTGCGGGGATCGTCAGTGGGAGCTGGTGGGGAGTTACGAGAGCGGCTTCAGCGAGCACGATGCCAACGTGCATGCCTGGCCCGTCCCGAACGTGATTGGCCTACGTCGCCGGTGAGACTCCTTCACGGCTTTTGAGCGGGCAGTGAGGAAACGGTAGAGCCCTCGCGGTTCCGGCGGGTATCCGGCAAATGCCTTGCATTTGGGGCTGGGAAGGGGTAATTTGATTAATGAGTTGCCCCCGTGTCCCATTGAAGGGTGTGCTCGTGGTTCGGGACAGGCTGATCCATCGCTACCTGGGTGCTAGCCTCGGCATCGCGCGGCACATTCGTGGAAGATGAACTGTCCCAAGTAGCTTCCCAACCGCAGAGCAGTTTGCGGGGAGGAGGCGATGGTTAGCCCTCGCCGCGGCCGACGCGCTTCCGCTGACGCTCCGGCGAGTGACTCAACACGTTATGAGCCTGTCGGACCCAAGTCAGGCCGAGCTTGTGGAAGCCCTGCGCACTTTTCGACCGCACTTATGGCCACCCAAAGGTGGTAAAAGGTAACTGTCGGACTGGGAGGTGCAGAACAATGGACGATTCGAAGATCGCTGACCTGACTGTACGAGAGTTCAAAGAACTCGTTCGCGAGGTCGTCATCCAGACTATTCGGGAAATACTAGGTGATCCCGATGAAGGACTGGAACTACGTGACGACTTCGCTGAGGAACTCAAACGCTCTCTCGCGACGGTGGAAGCAGGCGGCAAGACGATGCCTGTCGAGGAAGTAGCTTCAAAACTAGGACTAACCTGGTGATGTATCAGGTCGATTTCACGCCTGGTGCTGAGAGCGACCTGGCCCGCCTGGATACGCCGATAGCAGAACGAGTGCTCAAGAGATTGAGGTGGCTCGCTGAGAACTTTGAGGCGATCAAGCCTGAGCCGCTGACGGGGCAATGGGAGGGGGTGTACAAGTTGCGGGTCGGCGATTATCGAGTGCTCTGTACCTTTGACCGAGCGAAGCACAAAATTGTGGTCCACTTTATCAGACATCGGCGCGAGGTCTACAAGACTAGGTAGACAGCGCGCAGCTTGACCGGTTCCTGCCAGACGCCGCTCCGGTGCGGTTCGGGTAGAGCGCTCGACGTTAGGGGCAAAGGGAAAGCGTCGTTTCTTGCCTTCCCCGGACCGGCGATGCACAGTCGGACCGGCGTATCGTGGAGAGACAATCGGACCTGTTTTGCTGGCGAAGGCTCAGAACGATTGCGAAATGAGACAAGAGGACCTGCTGAGGCTTTTGCAGTAGGACGCACCTACTAGCTTGGGACATGCTGTGCCCAACAGATGCCTGCGGCAGCGTTGGGTTTGTCTCACTGCCGGTCAGCCGCGGACCTTTGAGGACGAGAAAGTACAGGCAGGAAGCTACGGAATGCCCCGGCACGCTCGGAAGCTCACCCAGCTATTCATCCACCTCTACCGCATTCACGCGCTTTTCTTTCACGCCGTCATCGGTTTCTTCCGGCCACCTCTGTACCTCGACGCGATCCTCGAGCAGATGGACGCCGTCGGGGTGAAATCGCTCACCATCGTCGGCCTCACTTCTTTTTTCACTGGAATGGTTCTCGCACTCCAGAGCGGCCATGAGCTCGCCGTGTACGGGGCCAAGATGTACGTGGGCACGCTGGTGGGACTCTCGCTGGTGAGAGAGTTAGGCCCGGTGCTGACCGCACTGGTTGTGGCGGGACGGGTCGGCGCGGGCATTGCTGCAGAGCTTGGCTCCATGGCGGTGACGGAGCAGATCGACGCGATGCGAGCGCTGGCCACGGACCCGGTGAAGAAACTGGTCACTACACGGCTTGTGGCCACCACCATTATGCTGCCGGTCCTCACGATCATGGCCGATCTGCTGGGGATCATCGGCGGCTGGTTCGTGGCCGTCACCACGCTTGGAATTCACAGCTCTTTCTACCGGCGAACCATCACCTACTATCTGACTTTCGAGGACATCTTCATCGGGTTGGTGAAACCGGTGGTGTTTGGGACGGTTATTGCACTGGTAGCTTGCTACATCGGCTTGAACACGACCGGCGGCACCCAGGGTGTGGGTCGATCGACGACGGCCAGCGTGGTGACCAGCTCGATCCTGATCTTTCTGCTCGATTTCATCATCACTAAACTCATCCTTTCGGTGGCCTGACGTGATTCGGCTGGATGGGATTCGAAAGAGTTTTGACGGGAAACAGGTTCTGCGCGGAGTGGACCTGGAGGTGCGCAAGGGGGAGACCATGGTGCTCCTCGGACGTAGCGGGTGCGGCAAGAGCGTCACTCTGCGCATCATTCTCGGGCTTCTGCACCCCGACGAAGGTCGGGTGTTCGTGGACGGGGAGGACGTGACGGAGTTCAACGAATCCCAGTGGGTGGAAGTCCGCAAGCGCATTGGCATGGTTTTCCAGGCTTCGGCTCTGTTCGATTCGCTCACGGTGCGCGACAACGTGGCCTATTTTCTCGAGGAACACACGGATCTTCCGGAAGAGGAGATCGACCGGATTGTCGCCGAGAAGCTCGAGTTCGTCGGGCTCGGTGGGACACAGGACATGATGCCCTCCGAGTTGAGCGGCGGCATGCGCAAGCGGGTGGCACTGGCACGCGCAATGGCTGCGAGTCCTGAAATCATGCTGTACGACGAGCCCACCACGGGACTCGATCCCATCACCGCGCGCAGCATCAATCGATTGATCCGAAAAACCCAGCAGACGTTCGGCGTCACTTCCATTGTGGTCACCCACGAGCTGGACTCGGGATTCGCGGTGGCCGATCGCGTCGCGGTGATGAACGAGGGACGCATCCTGTTCGTGGGCACCGTGGACGAAGTGAAGGCGTGTGAGGATCCGTTCGTGCGCGACTTTCTCATGGGGCCAACATGGCAAGAAGAAGAGAAGCCCACGAGATCCGAGTTGGCTTTCTGATCTTTCTGGCACTGGCCGTACTGGTGGCGGTGATCGTGTATCTGGGCGAGCAGCAGAGGCTGTTGCGGCCCAGGTACCATTTGCGAACGCTCATGTCCCGGGTGAACGGGTTGCAGGAAGGGGCCCCCGTGCGCCTGGCAGGCGTGGACGTGGGCACGGTCACCGACGTGAGATTCTCTCCCGATGTGGACAACCCCCGGGTGATCGTCACCATGGAGATCGATGTCGCCGTGAAGAAGTACATCCGCAAGGACAGCCGGGCGCACATCGGGACGCTTGGGTTGCTGGGTGACAAGTTCGTCGGCATCACCATGGGTTCCCCGGGCCAGCCCGAACTGGAGGACTGGGACTACATCGAAGCTTCTGATCCAATCGACGTGGAAAAACTGATCGACGAGGGGGTGGAAGTTTTCAACACCCTTCGCCGGAGCACGCGCACGTTCAAGGACCTGACGGAAACCGCCAACCGTATCGCGCACAAGATCGACGTCGGTCAGGGTACGCTCGGGTTGCTCGTCAACGACCCGGACATGTACTTCGATCTGAGACGGCTGGTGACGCTGGTGGAAACGATGGCCCGCGGCATCGAAACGGGGGAGGGCACACTGGCATTGCTCTATCGTGATTCCACGCTCTACCGCAACTTGAGCGACCTGCTGGCTTCGGCCCGGATGCTGGCGGACACGGTGCGGGACGGTTCCGGCACGGTGGGCACATTGCTCCGGGACCGCACGCTGTACGCAAAAGCGGACACGTTGCTGACGGAACTCACCCGTTTGAGCCGGTTGCTCAACGACGAACGCGGATCCCTGGGCAAATTGAGCCGCGACGATTCTCTCTACGTGAATCTTGTCCGGACGCTGGCGAGTCTGGACAGTCTGGTGAACGACATTCGCAGACACCCGAAGCGATACATCAGTTTCAGCGTGTTCTGACGGAGCCCGAATCGCGGCAGCGGACCCGGAGACACGGGTGTGAGCTGACGGCGGCCTGGAACTTCGTCGGCGGGAAAGGTCGAGGTCAATGCAGAGAAAACGACGGCAGGAGCGACAACCTCAAAAAACGCCCGCGAACAAGCGTTTCGCTTTTTCACTGTGGTACGTGCTGCTCGCCTTTGTGCTGTTCTACGTGCTGGAAAGCCTTTTCATGCGGCCCCACGTAGACAAGATCCCCTACAGCCGTTTCAAACAGTTGCTGCGCGAGGGGAGGGTGGTGGAGTGCGCTGTGGGGCCGGAATCCATCAGCGGCCTGTACCTCACGGATGACCCGGAGGTGCTGCAGCAAATAGAGTTCGACACGGTTGTGGTGCGCAAGGCTGCTGTACTCGACAGCGTGTTGTTGCGGGCACGGCTGGACTCCAGCCGTACCGCCGCCTTGCTGCGCGACGGCAAGATTCGCCGCTTCTCCACCGTGCGGGTAGAGGACCCAGACCTGGTGTGGCAGCTCGAAGCGGCCGACATCGAGTACGCGGGGAAGAGCGACGGGAGTTGGTTGAAAAGCCTTCTACTGGGCGGCCTTCTGCCTCTACTCCTCCTCTTTGCCCTCTGGGGGTTCATCTTTCGGAGGATGGGTCCCACCGGTGGCTTGATGTCCATCGGCAAGAGCAAAGCCAAAGTGTACGTCGAGGGGGACACGAAGGTAACATTCAAGGACGTGGCCGGGATCGATGAGGCGGTTGAGGAGGTCAAGGAAATCGTCGAATTCCTCAAGAACCCCAAGAAATTCCAGCAGCTCGGCGGGAGGATCCCGAAGGGCGTACTGCTGGTGGGACCGCCCGGGACGGGCAAAACGCTGCTGGCGCGGGCGGTGGCCGGCGAAGCCGGGGTGCCCTTCTTCAGTCTGACGGGATCGGACTTTGTGGAGATGTTCGTGGGCGTGGGCGCTGCCCGTGTGCGCGATCTCTTCCAGCAGGCGGCGCAGAAAGCCCCCTGCATCATCTTCATCGACGAGCTCGACGCCCTGGGCAAAGCTCGAGGCATCAGTCCGGTGCCCGGTGGCCACGACGAGCGCGAGCAAACGCTGAATCAGCTCCTGGCCGAGATGGACGGTTTCGATCCCAACATTGGCATCATCGTAATGGCCGCCACGAACCGTCCGGAGATTCTGGACCTGGCTCTCTTACGCCCGGGGCGTTTCGATCGGCAAATCGTGGTCGACAGGCCCGATCTGAGGGGACGGGAGGCGATTCTCAGAGTTCACGCTCGCAACGTCAAGCTGGGACCGGATGTGGATCTGCGCATCGTGGCCGCGCGAACTCCCGGATTCGTGGGAGCCGACCTGGCGAACGTGGTGAACGAAGCGGCGTTGTTGGCCGCCCGGAAGGGGAAGAAGCAGGTCGAGATGGAAGATTTCGAGGAGGCGATCGACCGGGTGATCGCTGGACTCGAGCGCAAGAGCCGGGTGATGAACCCCCGCGAAAAGGAGCGAGTGGCATATCACGAGGCAGGTCACGCCCTGGTTGCCTGTTCGCTGAAAGGTGTGGATCCGGTTCACCGCGTGTCGATCATCCCTCGCGGCGTCGCCGCCCTCGGCTACACGTTGCAACTGCCCACCGAGGATCGGTACCTGATGACGCGCAGTGAGCTGGAAAACCGGCTGAAGGTCTTCCTGGGCGGTCGGGTCGCGGAGGAAATCGTCTTTGGCGAGGTATCAACGGGCGCGCAAAACGACCTCGAGCGCGCCACTCAGATCGCCCGCTCGATGGTGGCCGAGTACGGAATGAGCGACAAGATCGGTCCGGTGAGCTACGGCGACAGCCGCCGGGGCCTGTTCCTCGGCACCGAGCTCCCGGTGACGCGCCCCTACAGCGAGCAGGTGGCGGCGGAGATCGATTCCGAAGTGCGAAGGATCGTGGAAGAGGCCTACGCCGAGGTGAAGGAGCTGCTGCTCCGGAAACGGGACAAGCTCGAAGCCCTGGCGCAGAGGCTGCTTCAAAAAGAAGTGGTGGAGCACGACGAGCTGGCAGAGCTCCTCGGCGAAGAAGAAGGACCTTGCGGACGGACGCCGGGAGCGAGCGTGGAAGAAGCTGAGGGTTTGAGGTCAAAGGACGGGGGATCTGATGGCCAAAAACAGTCGTCCGATTCTGCCGCTTCGGACCGAAACGAGTGAGCGGATGGGTCCGCGGACAGTGAGGGGGTTTTTCCTCGGGTAAGGCCGGTGCGAGCTCGCAGCATTCCACCACTCACTCGGCCCGGTCGGGCGCGGGGGAGGAAGTGTCACCGAACTCGAATCGTGTACCGCTCGCCCGGGGAAAGATAGCGCGTCGGGGTACCATCGGCGGCCAACAGACGACCACCCTCTCCGAGGCGGTACAGTCGCGTGCGACCGTCCGGACTGCGCACGCTCATTCGGAGCAGCTCAACTTTCCGGGGGAGGGCGAGGTCCGCGTAGATTTGCCACTCCGAACCGTTGAAATCCAGATACCCTTCGAACTCCTCTGAGAACCTGCAGTCGACCTCCCAACCGGCAAGTCGGGCGTCGACGTGGCGGCTTCTGATGACGGTCAGTGTCTTCAACTGGCCGTCGAGGATACGCATCCAAGCGCCACTTCCGCTCGGGAAGTGGCCGTACGTCGCGCGTTCGTGGGTGCCGCGCCAGCAAAACAAATCCTGAATTTTCCGGCCCCGCACGGATGTTTTCACGGCCACAGCCGCGGAGTCGCCATTGTTGAAGAGCTCGCGAACCTCGGCGGTCTCGAGGCCGCCGCTCCTCCCGGGCAGAAGAGCGAAGACATCGATGGCGGGTAGTTCCACGGTACCGGACCGTACGACGGCGGGAGCCGGGTAGCAACGGGCCGGATCGAGCTTGGTCTCGTTGCCGAACGTTCCGACCCAGCCGCGTCCTCCCCAACGCCAATCGGTGGCAGGAGTCCCAATCGGGTAGGTGGTGCGCCGCGGTGTCGTGTCGCCGATCACTACCTCGGGACGGAGGAGTTCGTTGGCCGGTAGGATCAGCAATCGTGCGCCGTTTTCCGCGCGCACCTCGGCCGAGGGTGGGGAAATCCGAACTTCGCTTCCGATGGCGCACTGCAGGTTGCTCTCGACCCGGTGCTGACCATTCCCGGTGAGCCAGTCGATCAGTAGCCAGTATTCTCCGCGCAGGTAGAACACCGCCCGTCGCCAAGCGATGTCCAGCCCGTTCGGCTGGAAGTGGTACGACGCCTCCAGGTAGTCGTACCGATCGTTGGTGACCCAGCGATTCTGGAGTGGCGCAGGCCAGTAGTCGCGCATCCAGCCGCGAGCGGGGTCGATTCCGTCGACGCAGACGACGTTGTGCAGATAGCCGAAGCGCAGATCGAAGCGGCGGGTGTTGGGCTTCGTCGAGCGGTAAATGGCGGTGCCGGGATCCACGATGAAATCGGCCCCGTCGGCGGAAACGCAGATGCTCAGCCGATCCCCATGCTGGTGGTTCGTGCCGAATGGTCCCGCGTCAATGGCAAGATACTGGGACGTGCGCGACCAGCCGTCGCGCATCACGTAGTAGCCGCTCCTGTACGGCTGCTCGGAGCGCGGCGGGAAGCTGGTGTACGGCGGGACCGGCCCGTTTTCGTCGTCAGTCGCCAGTGCCGCCCAGTCCTCGCGACCGAAGAGTCTACCGGCCTTGGTGAGAATCCACTCCCGGATGTCGTACAGCCCGTGGTCTCCGTAGCGCGGGAGGCTCCTGTCCGGCTTCATCAACCCGATGTGACCGTCGGTGATCTCTTCAAGAATTCCCAGAAGCCGTTTCGGAAGCACTCCCTGAGGCACCTTCAGTGCGAGGCTCAGGCAGTGCGAGAGCATGGCGGCGGAATAGCCAAGAGTGAGCTCCATCGAGATCCCATCGGGGTAGAACGAGTTGCGCAGGAAGCACTCGAATGTGCGATTGGCGAACTCTCGCCACTGTTTCGAGCTGCGCGCCTCCGGAAACGAAGACAGAGCCGCGTAAATAGCTCTCAAATTCCCGAGCGTGGAGTTGTGTAACCCGAGGTCGGCCCGCGGCAGGAGCCAGTCCACTTCGTCCCAAATGTGGAGGATGGTGCGCAGGTAGAGCTCGTCGCTCAGAGAGGGGGAGTCGCACAGGTAGTGGAGCGCGTCGATCCAGCGCATCACGCGCCAGTGCAGGAGCACCCAGTGCCAGGGGTTTGGCGCTACGGGGCCGAACACGGTGTGGTCGTCGGCTTTCGAGATCGGCACGTGCTCGAGGAAGTCCAGCAGATCCCGGGCCACTGCGCGTGCGTACTTTTCGTCGCCGGTGGCGACGTACGCCTGAACCAGCGGATCGAAATGCGGAAAGCGAGTGAGGGTGATGATCTTCTTGTCCGGGTCGAACCAGGGCAGCGTGTCGCCGAATTGCTGCGTGCCGTATTCCTCGATAATGTGTTTCACGGCGCGCTCGGCCTTCGCGAGGTCGGGCTCGCCTTCTGGGGGAGCGATTGTCCAGTAGGGGCGGGTTCTGGCCGCGTCCCGGAAATAGCGTGCCAGGGTTTTGATTTTCTCCTGTCGCGTTGCGTCGGGTCCGAGGTTGGCCAACCGTTGAGCAGGGGAGCTTGAAGAATCCAGAGCGGCGACAAATCGGTCGAGCCAGTCTCGGTCCGTTGCAAACCCTGGCGGCATCGAGAGGACCAAAGCGATGAGAGTCAAAATGGTGAGTAGCTTTGTTGAGCGCGGCCGCATTTCAAGTTCCCCGTGTTTGTGGCTCGCCGCGTGTCCCCGCCGTCCCACCGTCATCCTGGAAGGACGCGCTCCCGTGCGTCCTTGTGGTCTGTTCCTTCGGAGCAGGACGCGCTTCTGCGCGTCCTGCGGGTCCCTTTCCGCGAAGGTCATGCAGGAGCGTCACCCTCCAAGGCCTGGCATTTTCTGGAGGTTCACATCCTTCACCTGACCGATCTCCACGTTTTTTCGGAGGGACGCGCTTCTGCGCGTCCTGTCGGTCTCTCCGGACCGAAGGTTTGATCCGAAGCATGCCCTGCTTTGTGTTCCGCCTTTGCTCGGGGCCGTATACAGGTGCGAGCCTCCACGCCGCCGACTCAGGTCCGATCCGGTGGCGTACAGCCGTGGATGTTGAAGGTTCACGTCTCCCACCGACCAATCCCTAATGTCTGGGCGGGACGCGCTCCCGCGCGTCCTTGTGGTCCGTTCCCTCGGAGGGACGCGCTTCCGCGCGTCCTCTTGAGCTTTGCCCATCGAGGTCACGCGGAAGCGTGACCCTCCGAACTCCGAACGGGTGATCAAGGTTTGGTCGGGAGGGTCGCGTCCTTGGCGTTCCCCGTATTCCACCCCTCAGGGAGGCGATGCACATCTGACCCTCCACCTGGCGGAGCCAGGCTCGACAGGGTGCTCGATTCTCGCACACCCCAGCCATTTCGCCTTTCCCTCCCGAACAGCCCCGACATTTTGTTGGAGGGACGCGCTCCCGCGCGTCCTTGTGGTCTGTTCCTTCGGAGGGACGCGCTTCTGCGCGTCCTGTTGATCTGAGGTCACGCAA
>CAYXFI010000049.1:0-16008 GCA_964464205.1 uncultured Cytophagia bacterium | reverse complement strand
GAGCTATCTTCTGGTCGAAGCAAAGGACGGTGGCCGCCACGCGTAGTTAAATCATCGAGCGGCCTTCGGCGTGCTGGAGACGTACGACCCCCAAAGTCGAAAAGCTGCGAACCTGATGGATTCCTGAGGAAGAGCTGATCAACCTGCAAATCCAGACGATTCCCCTCACGCCAGCGCCGGGCGATAATTCCAGCTACACGTACGAATTCCGCTACCTGAGGGAGTGGCCACCCACGGACTAACCCGGACCGCTGATACCGTCCAGGCTCACAGTCCGGCATTTCCGTAGCCTGCGCCCGGAGTTGAGATGGAGCGTCGGCACCTGATGCTCTCGTCCTCAACTCGGAGAGTTCGCTGCAATCAAGAGGGATGGAGGGTTTTGAGACGTGTGTCGCACACCTTAGGACGTCCTCGGCCGTGGCGACCGCCAACCCGGTCCACTTCAAGTGACGGGCGTGTCGCTCCGGCACTCGTCCCCAGCTTGTCCAATGTCCGGATTCCTACCCAATCTACGACTCGCTCAGCGGCGTAACGAAGCGGTAGGTCCAGCTCCCGTCAGACCTACGTCCTGTGTCGCGGGCGAACGCGGCCCGAGAACGGAGATCCCCGATTGCTTTTCCTCCGACACAGAGCGCGACGTTGGCTCGCGAGAAAAGCTACGAGCGGCGCCCGTCGAGGTGCGGAGAAGGAAAACTCCCGCTAAGCCCCAAAGCGCACGGCGGCAAGACGCGCAAAGAGGAAAAGGCGTCGGCGTTCGTAGCACATACCCAAACGACCTCCACCAGAGTTTGAAGATTTCCTCCTGGCGAGCAACCCCCGGGGCGCTCCTCATCATTCTTCCGCTGCTCGCCGTGGAGTGGGTGTAGCTCGGCGCCCCCTCTGCTCTGCGTGAGTCCCACCACCCCCCAAAAGCACACTGAGCCGTAGAAATTGCGAGGCTCCCCGGAAGTGCGCCTCCGCGAACATACGCGGAGCGATTTTGGTCTTGACATGCTTTACCAATTTTGCTAACATGAATCGTGGGGGTCGAGAAGAGCGAGGGGCCTAAATAACCAAAACAGAGGAGCTTGCGATGGCCGTAGGAAGGGGAACACTGAACAAGGTGCTGTTGATCGGACGCCTGGGGGCGGACCCGGAGCTGCGCTATGCACCGAACGGCGCGGCGGTGGTCAACTTCAACGTCGCCACCAACATGGTCTGGCGCGATCAGGACGGAAACCAGCAGGAACGGACGGACTGGCATAGAGTGGTGGCCTGGCGACGTTTGGCCGAGACCGCCAGCGAATACCTCAAGAAGGGCAGACGGGTCTACGTTGAAGGAAGGCTGCAAACCCGCAGCTACGAAGATCAAAACGGGGTGCGGCGCTGGGTGACGGAAATCGTGGCCGAGCAGATCCAGTTCCTCGACGCCAAAGGTGAGACGGTGGCCGAAGAGGAGGTACCCCCGCCTCCTCCCGAAGAGACTTCGTCTGAGAGCGAGGACGACATCCCGTTTTGAACCCGAGGCCGAGGCAGGCGGAAGCGGACGTGAGGTGGATTTGCCGTTGATCGTGCCAGTTCGCGGGAAGTTCGAAATCGCACCAGAAAATCCGGAACCCGGCGGGGTTTCGGATTTTTTGTATCTTCGCCCGGCCTCCGATTTTGAAGCGACACGGCGCTGAGGCGTCCGGCGCCGCGGGCGAGGGAAGAGAGCGCTTCCGGCGTTGCCGGACGCGTTCCTCGCTCGGTCTGCGAAGGATTTGAGGACCGCTGCAACCGACCGCAGGGCCGCAGCGAAGGCGGAGAATTCTGCGGAGATGCGAAGAAGTTCTGCTACGAAAAACCGGTCAAGCCCACAGGGAACGGAGCTGAGTTCGCCCTCACCACGGGGACAAGTGCCCGATTCGACGCGGCTGTACAGTTTCCCTTTTGTCGCAGTTTGGCTTTTGTGAACTTAGAATTTCGGGAATATCCCGGAGCAGGACCGCTTCACATTCCTTCGGGGCGAATCCTGCGCCCCCTGCGACGCCGCGGTTTTGGTGCGGCCTTTTCGCAGGTCTCTTGCTGCTTGCCGAGTACAAACCACCGGTGGGTCTTCCGAACCCGCGGGAGCCCTTTTGCCTGCAACACGCAGGCGGGTGGCCAGGGTTCCAGGGTGCGGCGGCTCGTCACGAGGAGGCGACGAGGTGACACTGGACGACGGTGCGTGGGAAAGGCTGTTCCGGGTAGCGGAGACCGCCAAGGAACGGGCGATCGCTCCGTACTCACATTTTCGGGTGGGTGCGGCCGTACTCACTTCTTCGGGTGCGATCTATTCGGGATGCAACATCGAGGTCAGTAGCTACGGTCTCACCATCTGTGCTGAGCGCGTGGCCATCTTCAAGGCGCTCTCAGAGGGAGAACGCGAGATCCGGGCGATCGCCGTCGTCACGGACGCGCGCGAACCGTGCCCTCCCTGCGGCGCCTGCCGGCAGGTGATCTGGGATTTCGGAAAGGACGCCCAGGTGGCTTTCCGCGGCACAGATCGCACCGAAACCAGGATCGTGACGGCCCGGGATCTGTTCCCCGAGCCGTTCGGGCCCGATTTCCTGTCCGATTGAGCAGTTCCCGGGCTGTCTGCTGCAATGGCCCGTGAAGCTCGCACTACCCGCGGAGGTCGAGTGGAAAACAGGCGCGCTCCTCGGCAGCCGCAGTTGCTTTTCTGGCTCGCAGCACATCTGCGTACGGGGAAACTGCCAACCCGATCAGCTCGAACTGTCAAGTGCGTACTTCTTCGAGACCTGCGGTTCGAATGCTTGGATCGCTACCTTTCGAGCGCATCAGTTGCGTGCGACGGCTCCGAATTGGGCATTCCCACCGGCCGAGCCCGTGGAGACGGATTCCCAAGGCAGACGAACTGCCTACTTCGACCGGGGAGCGATGGCCTCGTTGAGGTTCAGAGAATGGCAAATGCTCAGGTGAAGCCGTGAAGCGTGAAGGCATTCTGATCGGCATTGCAGGGGGCACCGGTTCCGGCAAGACGCTGGTGGCCAGCCGGATCATGGAGGAAATCGGCTCTGATCAGGTGACGGTACTTCAGCAGGATTCGTACTACAAAGACCTGAGCCACCTCCCCTTCGAAGAGAGGGCGAAGCAGAACTTCGACCACCCCGACGCCCTGGACGACGAACTGCTGTACGAGCACGTCCAGCGGCTGCTGGCTGGGGAGGTCGTCCAGGTTCCGGTGTACGATTTCGCTCAACATTGCCGCACCGGGGAATTCCGATCCGTCGGGCCCCACGCTGTCGTCATTCTGGAGGGCATCTTAGTCCTCTACAACGAACACTTGCGGGAACTGATGGACATCAAAGTCTACGTGGACACCGACCCGGACATCCGCTTCATTCGTCGGCTCCTTCGCGACATCAAGGAACGGGGGCGCTCGCTGGAATCGGTGGTGCAGCAGTACCTGGACACCGTGCGTCCGATGCACCTGCAGTTCGTGG
Organism: uncultured Cytophagia bacterium; assembly: GCA_964464205.1. Taxonomy (GTDB): domain Bacteria; phylum Zhuqueibacterota; class Zhuqueibacteria; order Oleimicrobiales; family Geothermoviventaceae; genus Zestofontihabitans. Next base: position 12,544 of record CAYXFI010000049.1, on the reverse strand, counting down.
AGCCCTCCAAGCGGTACGCCGACATCATCGTTCCCGAGGGAGGCTACAACGAGGTGGCCATCGACATCCTGAGCACCAAGATCCGGGATCTCCTGCGCAAGCGCGGGGTGCAGCTCCCGACGGCCTGACCATCGAACTTGAACCGGGAGGATGGAGGAGTCGTGCTCAGCATCGTACCGAAAGGATCGGGCTGGATCGAGGTGATCTGCGGCCCGATGTTCAGCGGCAAGACCGAGGAGCTCATCCGAAGGTTGCGTCGGGCCCAGATCGCGCGGCAGAAAGTGGCCATCTTCAAACCGCGTGTGGACACCCGCTACGATGAGGACCACCTGGTGAGCCACAGCGAGCAGCGCATCCCGAGTCTCGTGGTGGACACACCAGCCGAAATCCTGGAGAAGTCCAAGGACGCCCAGGTGGTGGGCATCGACGAGGCCCAGTTTTTCGACGACAGCCTCGTAGACGTTTGCGAGACTCTGGCCGACCAGGGCAAGAGAGTGATTGTGGCGGGGTTGGATCAGGATTACCGGGCCCGTCCGTTCGGGCCCATGCCCACGCTGCTCGCCATGGCTGAGTACATCACCAAAACGCTGGCTATCTGCGTGAAATGCGGTGCCCCCGCCAACCGCACCCAGCGAATCGCCAAATCGAAGGAACTGGTGCTGGTCGGTGCTCAAGAGGCTTACGAAGCTCGCTGCCGGCGCTGCTACGAACCGCCGGAGGAGTGAGGAGGCGGGAACAGATCGCCCGAGGGGTACGCGTTCGACCGAGCAGACCTGTCGCAACGGGCCGGTCGGCGGCCGGGAGGCTGAAGGAATCACAGCCACACCACAGTCACGCACGGGACGAGGGCGAACCCGAATTGAACCCGGGAGCCGGGGACGGGATCGGCGCTTTTCGGGAAGCGTGAAAACCGAGAGGAAGACGGCATGTGGCGATATCGATTGATCAGCTTCGCAGGTCTGTTCTTCCTGCTGTTTCTGGCCTGGCTGATTTCCACAAACCGCCGCAGGATCAATCTTCGAACCGTGGGATGGGGCCTAGCGCTCCAGGCGGTGTTCGCCGTGCTGATCCTCAAAACGGGGCCGGGCAAACAGGTTTTCTTCGTGGCTCGCGAGGTGATCAACCGACTGCTGGGATTCACCGATGCAGGTGCATCCTTTCTTTTCGGCAACCTGTACCGCGGCGACCCGAACATCGTCCAGCAACTCGGCGGGCCTGGCCCGTTTCAGCTCTGGGACGCCGGTGCCAGCCAGTTCGTCAACATCGGGACGATCTTCGCCTTCCACATCCTGCCCACGATCATCTTCTTCGCCTCGCTGATGGCCGTGCTGTATCACCTGGGTGTGATGCAGCGCATCGTGGAGGCATTCGCCTGGATCATGTCGCGCTTCATGCAGACGAGCGGCGCCGAATCCCTCTCCGCGGCGAGCAACATCTTCGTGGGGCAAACCGAAGCTCCGCTGGTCGTCCGGCCTTACGTGCCCTCGATGACGATGTCCGAGCTCATGGCTGTGATGACGGGAGGGTTCGCCACCATCGCCGGGGGCGTGATGGCCGCCTACGTCCGCTTTGGCGTCGATGCGGGTCACTTGATGGCGGCCAGCGTGATGTCCGCTCCGGCGGCCCTGGTGATCGCCAAGATCATCTACCCCGAGACGCAAGAGCCGGAAACGATGGGGACCGTGAAACTCACGGTGGAGAAGAAAACCAGCAACGTGATCGACGCGGCGGCCTCGGGCGCCGCCGACGGCCTCAAGCTGGCCCTCAACGTGGGAGCCATGCTGATGGCCTTCCTGTCCCTCATCGCCATGATCAACTTTGGTCTCGGGTTCCTGGGAACCTCATTGCGGGAAGTTCTGGGATACCTGTTCTCGCCCATCGCCTTTTTCCTGGGCGTTCCCTGGAAGGACATCCTCGAGATGGGCAATCTTCTCGGTACCAAGATTTCGATCAACGAGTTCGTGGCGTTCGTGGAACTTGCGCAGGTGAAAAGCCAGATATCGCCGCGCACATTCACGATCGCCACGTACGCTCTGTGCGGATTTGCGAACTTCGGTTCCATCGCGATTCAGATTGGCGGCATCGGAGGAATCGCACCGAGCCGACGGAGCGATCTGGCCCGACTGGGGCTGCGAGCCATGTTCGGCGGGGCGCTGGCCTCCTGGATGACCGCCTGCATCGCCGGTATCTTGATTTGAGGCGAGAGATGAACCTGCGCGAAAGGGTGAAAGAAGCGAGCGAGGCCCTGCGGACGAAGATGCCCTTCGAACCGCAGGTGGCCGTGGTGCTCGGTTCGGGTCTCGGCGGATTCGTGGAAGACCTCCAGGTGGCCCACAGGGTCAGCGTGAAGAAGATCCCGCACTACCCGGTGCCTTCCGTTCCGGGTCACGCGGGCGAGCTGCTCTGGGCGCAAGTGGGCCGCACTCGAGCGCTCATCCTGCGCGGGCGCGTTCACCTCTACGAGGGCTACTCTCCCCAGGAAGTGGTCTTTCCCGTTCACGTGGCCGCCTCGCTCGGAGCCAAATGTCTCGTAGTCACGAACGCCGCGGGCGGCGTCCATCCGGACTTCGAACCCGGCGACCTCATGCTGATTCGCGACCACGTCAACTTCATGTTCCGCAATCCCCTGGTCGGGCCCCACGACGAGCAGTTCGGGCCCCGCTTTCCCGACATGAGCCACGCGTACTCACCCTGGCTGCTCGAACTGGCCCGTAGCGCCGCCGGCGAACTGGGCATCCGTCTTCGGGAAGGGATCTTGTTCGGTCTGCTCGGGCCGACGTACGAGACTCCCGCCGAGGTGCGGATGGTCAGAACGCTGGGCGGCGATGCCGTGACCATGTCCACCATTCCGGAAGTGATCGCGGCCCGGCAGTGGGGACTGGAAGTGCTCGGGATCTCCGTGATCACCAACAAGGCCAGCGCGCACGAACACGGGGGTATCCACCACGACCAGGTGATCCAAGTGGCGGATCGGGTCGGAAGAGATTTCGGACGGCTCCTGAGACGGATTCTCGAGAAACTGGCGGAACTGTGACCGGCACGGGTCCAAAAGCTTCTCTGCTCATCCGCGGCGGCACGGTAGTGGCCCTGGATGCCTCCGGCACGATCCAGAAGGCCGACGTGCTTATCGAAGGCAACCACATCGTCGAGATCGGAGAACGCCTCGGTCCGGCCGAGGATGTGATCGACGCGACCGGCTGCTGGGTGCTGCCAGGCTTCGTGCAGACTCACGTGCACACGTGCCAAACCCTTTTCCGCAACCTCGCGGATGACCTTCCGCTCCTGGAGTGGCTCCGACGCCGCGTGTGGCCCCTTGAAGCAGCCCACGACGAGGCCAGCCTGCGCGCCTCGGCCCGGCTCGGCATCGCGGAACTTCTGCTCGGCGGCACAACCACCGTGCTGGACATGGGTACCGTGCGCCTCACGCACGTGCTTTTCGAAACCGCTGAGGAGATGGGCATCCGCGCGGTGATCGGCAAAGCACTGATGGACCTGGGCGGGGCAAGCTCAAGTCTGGGCGAATCCACGGAGGAGGCCCTGCAGGAGACAGAACGGCTGATCCAGCACTACCACGGTGCCGCGGGCGGGCGGCTGCGCTACGCCGTGAGTCCGCGGTTCGCACTGAGCTGCAGCGAGAGGGCGCTGCGCGGGGCCGCGGAACTGGCTCGCGAGCGCGGGGTGCTCATTCATACCCACGCAGCCGAGACGAAGCCCGAGGTGGAGCACGTCCGCCAACGCACGGGAATGGGGAACGTGGAGTACCTGCACCACCTCGGCATTTCCGGCCCGGATGTGTGTATTGCCCACTGCGTGTGGGTGAGCGAGGAAGAGGAAAGCATTCTGGCTGAAACCGGGACACACGTCTTGCATTGTCCGTCGGCCAACCTGAAACTCGGCTCCGGAATAGCTCCCGTCGGACGCTGGTTGAACAAAGGAATCCACGTGAGTCTGGGCGCAGACGGCGCCCCGTGCAACAACAATCTGAGCGCCTTCCAGGAGATGCGGCTGGCATCCTTGCTCCAGAAGCCCCGTTTCGGAGCGGATGCCCTGGCCGCGGAAACAGTGCTCCGCATGGCCACAATCGAGGGAGCCCGGGCGCTGGGGCTCGCCGACGAAATCGGTTCGCTGGAACCCGGCAAGAAGGCCGACGTCGTCGTGGTGCGCGCCGACGGCCTGCACCAAATACCCGCCGACGGGCCCTACGGCCAGCTGGTGTACGCCAGCCGTGCCTCCGACGTCCGCACCGTGATGGTGGACGGCCGCGTCCTGGTCCGCGACGGGCACTTGGTGGAACACGACGAGGCCGAAATCGCGGCAGACGCTCTGGAGCAGCTGCAGAAGCTGACCCGCAGGGCTGGGATCTGAGCAACGCCAGGGGGCGTTCCGCGGCCAGGGAATTGCAGTCAATCGTGGGAAGGGCGGAAAGCGCCGGGCAGACCGAACCAAAAGCCCGACGCTTTTCGACCGTGCCCGGCGTCGTGGTTCATCAAGAGGAGAAAGGGATGACCATTCACGAGTGAGGTGGAGATGCCCAAACCCGTACCGATTGAAGCATTGATTCGGGCCGGCCGCGGTGTAGAGCCGGCCGATTTGATACTGCGAGGAGGCCGTGTCCTCAACGTTTTCTCCGGGGAACTGTACGAAACCGACGTAGCCATCGCTCACGAGCACGTGGTAGGCCTGGGCCCCGGCTACGAGGGCAAAGAAGAAATCGATGTCCGCGGGCTGATCCTGCTGCCGGGTTTCATGGATGGGCACCTTCACATCGAAAGCTCGATGGTCGAAGTGCCCCAGTTCGCCCGCGCAGTGGTACCCCTGGGAACGACGTCAGTTGTCGCCGATCCCCACGAGATCGCCAATGTGATGGGGATCGAGGGTCTCCGCTACATGATGGAGTCGAGCAAGTACAACCCGCTCAACGTGTTCTTCATGCTTTCCTCCTGCGTCCCCAGTTCGGATCTGGAATCGGCCGGATCAAGCCTGCGCGCTTTCGACCTGTTCCCGTTCCTGCAGGAGAAATGGGTGCTCGGGCTAGCCGAGGTGATGAACTATCCCGGCGTGCTGAATCTAGACGAAGACCTGCTGGACAAGATCAAGATCGCATCCCAGAAGCGGGTGGACGGCCACGCGCCGGGGCTGAGTGGGAAAGACCTGAATGCCTACGTAGCGGCCGGCGTCGGCTCCGATCACGAATGCACCACACGGGAGGAGGCCGAAGAGAAACTGCGCGCGGGCATGTACATCATGATTCGCGAAGGCTCGGCGGCGAAGAACCTGGTGGATCTGCTCCCGCTGGTGAACGAGAGAAATAGCCGCCGGTTCTTCTTCGTCACCGACGACCGGAATCCCCAGGACCTGCTGGACGAAGGGCACATCAACTACGCCGTGAAACTGGCCATCCGGCAGGGGCTGGATCCCGTGGTCGCGGTCCAGATGGCCACCATCAACTGCGCCGACTATTTTGGGCTGCGGAAGCTTGGGGCCATCACACCAGGCCGCTACGCCGACATCGTAGCCATCGACAATTTCCGGGACTTCAACATCCGAATGGTATTCAAGAACGGCACTCTGGTGGCAGTGGACGGGAGAGCCATCTGGGAAGACCCACCCCGGCCGCCCGTCAGCCTGCGCGGCAGCATGAACCTGAAGTGGCTGGAAGGCGACGAGTTCCAGATCGAGGCCCGGGGACGTCGCTGTCGGGTGATCGGCATCATCCCGGACCAGATCGTGACCCGCTCCCTCGTGGAGGACGCGCCCGTGTCCAACGGCTGGCTCATCTCGGATCCGGATCGTGACCTACTTCGGCTGTACGTGCTGGAGCGGCACCGCGCCAGTGGGAACATCGGTCGGGGACTGGTCCGCGGCTTGGGATTGCGCAAGGGCGCGCTCGCTTCATCGGTCGCGCACGACTCGCACAACGTGGTGGCCGTAGGCGTCGACGACGAGGACCTCTTCAGAGCCGTCGTGAGCATCAACAAGATGGGCGGCGGGCTCGTGGTGGTGGCCGACGGAGAAGTAGTGGAGTCGCTCGAGCTACCCATCGCCGGGTTGATGAGCAGGCTTTCGGTGCCTGAGGTAGCGCAGCGGCTCCGCCGGCTCAACGAAGCCGCAGCCGATCTCGGCGTCCGCGTGAGAGATCCGTTCATGACGCTGAGCTTTCTGGCACTGCCCGTGATCCCGGAGCTCAAGCTCACCGACCTGGGACTGGTCGACGTGACGCGCTTCGAAACCGTGGACCTGTTCGTGGATTGACCGGAATCCTTGAAGATGCCGCGAGAGGACAGAGAGCCGCATCCGGAACGGCCCCTCTCGCAGAGGGCGTGGGACTGGCTGGCGCTCCCGTACATCGTGCTGCGGAACTGGGGTCCCTTCGCCTGGATCCGCCTGCTGGAGCTGCGCAGGACGCGGGGCTTGCTGCCCGAACCCTCGCCGGGCTCCGTGTGGATCGACGTTGGTTGTGGTGACGGCGGCATCCTGCGACGAGCTCCGTGGCCCGGACTGCGCGTCGGCGTGGATTGGAGCCCCCGGATGGCCCGCCGGGTGCGTCGGACCGGCGCCCGGCCCGTAGTGGCCGACGCCCGATCCCTTCCCTTCCGAGACGGGTGCGCCGGACTGGTGACAGCGCTCGGACTGAGCGAGTACCTGCGAGAACACCAGGCCCTGTGGCGCGAACTTTCGCGGGTGAGCGCAGCCGGAGGTGTGGTGGTCGTCACGTTCAGCCCACCTTCTCCCCAGAACCAGTTGCGCCGGTTGTTGGGACGACGCCTCTACCTTCGCCGATTCGCCCGGCTCGCTCCCGAATGGGAACGGTGTGGCTTCCGGATCGTGCAACGGAAGGGCGCCTTTCAGCAGACGATCGTTCGGCTCGAGAAGAAACAAACGTAGCGACCTTGCGGGCGGGATGACAGTGCGCCGATTCCTGGAAAACTTGAGGAGCTCGCATCAGCGGTGGAAGGGTTACGTCCTCATCGGTGTGGTCGTTTACTTCGTGCTGATCAATCAGGTGATCCGCGTCCGTCCCGACCACATCTTCCTCGCGCTGCTGTTCATTTCGCTCCTCTTCGGCAAAGAGCGGAGCAAGAAATTCGTCGTGGACTGGTCGCCGTTCGTGCTGTTCTGGGTGGCCTACGACATGATGCGCGGCATTGTGGACAACCTGCGCGGGTACGTCCACACGATCGCCCCCTACCGGTGGGAACACGCACTGTTTTCCTGGGCCTTCGGAGGTCAGATCCCGTCGTTCTACTTTCAGGACTGGCAACTGGCCTGGGACGGCACGGTACTCAAGGGGCTCTTCGACGCCTCGGGCGGACTGTTCTACACGCTGCACTTCGGCTTACCCTTACTGTTGGGATGGGTCTTCTGGCACACGCTGGACGAACGCGACAACTTCTACCGCTTCGCGTGGACGCTCACGGTGCTGAACTTCTCCGCACTCGCCACTTTTCTCGCTTTTCCGACGGCGCCGCCTTGGTACGTTTTCCATGAGGGCTTCGCCCAACCACCCCCGACCAGCTACTGGGGTCTGGGCGCGGGATCGCTGATCAACGTGGATCGGATGCTCAAGATGAAGTTCTTCCAGACCCTCTGGGGAGGTTTCAATCCCAACCATTTTGCTGCGATCCCGTCGCTGCACGGCGCCTACCCCGTGGTGGTGAGCTTCTTCACGTACAGGCGCTTTCGGCGTTACCCGGTGGCTCTGGCTCTGTACCCACTCGGAGTCTGGTTCTCCGCCGTGTACCTGAACCAACACTACATCGTGGATCTGTTGATCGGCACGGCCTACGCAGCCGCAGCGTACCTGCTGGTCGAGAGAGTGCTCATGCCCAAGGTCTTCCTGCGCACCGTGCTCCGCGGCGAACGCCACGTTCGCCGGAATTCCCGACACGTCGCCGCAACGGAAGCCGCGACCGGTATTGCCAACTCACAGATGGGTGAAAGCATCGCATGAGACGCGCGCGCATCGTAGGAACGGGGATGTACGTCCCGCCCAGGGTCGTCACCAATCGCGAGCTCGAGCCGCTGCTCGACACCACGGACCAGTGGATCGTGGAGCGCACCGGGATCCGCGAACGCCGCTGGGTCGAAGGCGAAGTGGGGACCTCGGATCTCGCTGTCGAGGCGAGCAAACAGGCCCTCGACAATGCCGGACTCAGTCCGCAGCACCTGGATTTGATCATCTTCGCCACTCTCAGCCCGGACTACCCGATTCCGGGATCGGGCCCTCTCCTGCAGGCCAAGCTGGGTATCCCCGGCACCCCCACGATCGACATCCGCAACCAGTGCAGCGGTTTCGTGTACGGCCTGTGTGTGGCCGACCAGTTCATCCGTACAGGTACCTACGAGCGCGTTCTCGTTGTCGGCGCGGAGGTACAGTCCACGGGGCTCGACCTCACCCCGCGCGGACGCAATATGAGCGTCCTGTTCGGCGACGGAGCAGGCGCCGTGGTGCTGGAGGCCAGCGGCGAGGACAGGGGCATTCTCGGCTACAGCCTCCACGCCGACGGCCGCCACGCGTTCGAGCTCTGGTTGGAAGACCCCGGAAGCCGCAAAAATCCTCGGCTGACCCAGGAGATGATCGAGCAGGGCACGATTTACCCCAAGATGAACGGCCGGGAGGTGTTCCGGCACGCTCTCATCCGCTTCCCCGAGGTGATCCAGGAGGCCTTGAGGATTTGCGGCCTCGGCACCGAGGACGTGGACCTCGTGGTCCCCCACCAGGCGAACCTGCGGATCACCCGAGCGGTGGCCGAGCGATTGGGCCTCACTGGCAAGGTGTACAGCAACATCGAACGGTACGGCAACACCACGGCCGCCTCGATCCCCATAGCCCTGCACGAGGCCCTGCTCGAAGGCAGGATTCGAGAAGGCGACGTCGTGGTCATGGCTTCCTTTGGAGCGGGGTTTTCGTGGGGCGCCGTGGTGGTGCGGTGGTGACGGTGGCGGCGAGCTCCGTCGCATTCCGCCCCGGTGTGGGCCCCCAGTCCGGATGGGGGACACGGACGGTCCCGGACACACGGACGGCCCTCTGACCACGCGCTGGCGAGAAGAAACCGGGGAACCAGGTCCGCCGTCGCGCGATCAGAGGGGTGCGGCAGAGCTGGGCGGCTCGACCCGGCCGCGTCTGCGCGCTGGAGTCCGTAGGCGCGGGTTCGTCGCGATCACGGCGTGCCGATTTCTCCGCGAACTGAACCCGAAGGGCGGCCGTGCCGGGAACGGATTCACCCACGCCGAAGGCCGAAACGGAAAAGGCACGAGGGCAGCACGTGTCGGGCGCAGAACGAGTGGTCTTCATCGCGGATGCCCATCTGGGGGAAGCGGACCCGGAAGAGGAGCAACGCAAGCAGGCCCACCTGCTGTCGTTCCTCGCCCACCTCGATCCACAGACCGATCGACTCGTCATTTGCGGCGACCTGTTCGATTTCTGGTTCGAGTACCGGTACGTTGTCGCCGCCCAATACGTGCGCGTCATCGGCCTACTCGCCGAGCTCGCGGAGAGCGGCCTCCGCATCGACTACGTGGCCGGAAACCACGATTTCTGGATGCGCGATTTCTTCCCACGCCAGCTCGGCATCCCCGTGCACAAGAAAGACCTCCGCTTCGAAGAACTCGGCGTGCAAATCTACGCCTGCCACGGCGACGGTCTCCGTAAGAGCGACCGTGGCTACCGCATCCTGAAACGCGTTCTCCAGAACCCTCTCAACATCGCCCTGTTCCGCTGGCTGCATCCCGACGTGGGCTACGCCCTCGCCCATTTCTTCGCTGACCTCAGTCGGCGCAAGAACGCGCACCCGTACCGAGAGCTCGACGATTCGGACTACGTGGAGTACGCAGATAGGATGCTGGCTTCGGGCGCCGACCTTGTGGTCCTCGCCCACACGCATAAGCGAAGATTGCTCCGGCGCCCCGACGGGGTCTTTCTGAACCCGGGCGAGTGGCTGGGGGCCTACACATTCGGGGAACTTCGCGGGCACACCGTTTCGTTGAAGAAATGGCTTTCGGATTCCCCATCCGAAATCGAACAGGAAACGGTGGCATCCGTAGAACTTCCGAGGTGAGTTAGACGAGCATGGCCAAACGAGTACGAAAATCTCGTCCGCACGGGATCAGTGGCTGGCTCCGCTGGTGGCTGGAAGACCGCAGGCGGATCAAGCGCCTGTCGATCTCGGTTGTGGCGCTCCTTTTCATCGCCTATTTCGTGAAAATCGCGAGCGACCTGCCGAGCCTCCAGCAACTGGAGGTCTACGAGCCCGAGCTGGCTACCAAGATCTACTCCCTGGACGGCAAGCTGATCAAAGAGCTCTACTTCAAGAAACGGGCCCTGGCCTCGCTGGACGAAATGCCGGACTACATGTGGCAGGCGGTGGTGGCCACAGAAGACCACCGCTTCTTCAATCACTGGGGCTTCGTTCCGATCCGGTTCCTGAAAGCAGCGTTCATCGATATCATCACGCTGAGTAAGAGACAGGGGGCGAGCACGATCACCCAGCAGCTCGCCCGCCAGCTCTACTTCGGGATTCAGAAGACGTACGAGCGAAAGATCAAGGAAATCCTGACGGCCATCCAAATCGAGCGCACCTACACCAAGTGGGAGATACTCGAAATGTACCTGAACCACATGTACCTGGGCCACGGGACCTACGGGGTGCGCTCGGCCAGCCGGTTCTACTTCGGCAAAGACATTTCCGAACTCTCGCTTGAAGAGTGCGCTTTGCTGGCGGGGCTGTTCCAGCGGCCGGAGCGGCTCAGTCCCATCAAACACCCGGACAGAGCCAAGCGGCGGCGTGATCTGGTCCTCTACCGGATGTGGAAGGTGGGGTACATCACCCGCGAACAATACGAGGAAGCAAAGGCCAAGCCCATCCGTCTGGCGGAGGACCGGGGGAGAGAAGCGCTCGGCATCGCGCCGTATTTCACCGAGTACGTACGTCAGCAACTGCAGAAGAAATACGGCCAATCGATTTACAAGGACGGCTACAGCGTGTACACCACCCTCGACACCCGGGTGCAGCGCGCCGCGGAGGAAGCGGTGCGCGTACACCTGAGCCGCTTGCAACGCAAGATCAACCGCCGGTTGATCCGCACCGGAGACTGGAAGGACCTGGTCACCAAGGAAGACCTGGGCGGTCGAAGCTACCGCGAGGCGTTGGCCGACACGGCCTGGCTCGATTCCGTGCTCACCGCAAAGGCGCCAGTGCAGGTGGCCGTTGTGGTGCTCGATCCCAAGACCGGCTACATCCTGGGAATGATTGGCGGGCGCGACTTCCGCGAGTCGAAATTCAACCGGGCGGTCCAGGCCATGCGTCAGCCGGGCTCCGCCTTCAAGCCGATCGTGTACACGGCGGCCATCGACAACGGCTACATGCCTACCTACGAGCTGCTTAATCAGCCGGTGGTGCTGTTCATGCCGGACGGCAGCCGCTGGGCACCGCACAACTACGACGGTTCGCAAGGAGGACCTACTACACTGCGCGAGGGACTGGCGCGCAGTTTGAACCTGGTGGCCGCCCGGCTGGTGCAGGAAGTTGTGCCGCCACGCAAGGTGGTGGACTACGCCCACAAGCTGGGGATCAAGACACCCATCCCCGCCGTCGACGCCATCGCTCTCGGGGCAACGGAAGTGATCCCCATCGAGATCACCGCCGCTTACGCCGCGCTGGACAATCACGGTGTGTACTGCGAGCCCATTGCCATCCTGCGAGTGATGGACCGCTTCGGGAACGTGCTGGAAGAGAACGTGCCGCGGCGGCGAGAGGTACTGAGCGCGGAGACCGCCTACATCATCACCGACATGATGCGGAGCGTCATCGACCGCGGCACAGGGGTGAGCGCCCGTACTCGCTGGGGCTTCACGCGACCCGCCGCCGGCAAGACCGGCACTACCAACGACTTCACCGATGCCTGGTTCATCGGCTTCACGCCGCAATTGGTGGCCGGCGTGTGGGTGGGCTTCGATCAGCCCAAGATGACGCTCGGTCCCGGCAATTCGGGCGCCGTGGCCGCGCTACCCATCTGGGCCAGCTTGATGAAACGCGCCCACGAAGAGCTCAATCTGCCGGTCGCCGACTTCCAGATGCCGGACGGCGTGGTTCGCCTCGATGTGTGCGCGGAGACCAAGAAGCTGGCCACCGAATACTGTCCGGAAGTTCTGCACGAGGTGTTCAAGAAAGAGTTCGCCCCAACCGAGTACTGCGACAAACACCGGGGACCCGTGCTGCGTCGCGGCGCCAACCGCCGACGGCGAATCCTCTGATCCGAGCCCGACCAACGCTTTTCGGGTTTCACCCCGGAGAGTGCGGTTTTTCCCCTCTCAAGCCACCGAAGCCGCTGAGATCTTTCCGGTGTGGACCGCGCCGCGCAGGGGGCGGAGGAACGTGGGGGCGCTGTCCACGAGTACTTTCCAGCCGTGTTGAGACTCGCGCTTCTCGCCTGATCCTTCCTTGCGGTCGCTCCACCGAACCCAGCCTCCTGAACCCAGTTTGACACTAGTTTGGAAATTTGGGCTTGCCAACTACAGGAAAACACGGGGTTAGGGGCGGCAAAG
>CAYXFI010000048.1:0-16039 GCA_964464205.1 uncultured Cytophagia bacterium | reverse complement strand
GGTGAGGCGTTCGGAGGGACCGTGGTGCGCGCTCCTGCGCCGGTACACGGAAAGACCTCGTCGGTGCGTCACGATGGGCGGACGATCTTTCGCGGCTTGCGGAATCCACTGACAGCGGTCCGCTACCACTCGCTTGTGGTACGCCGGGAGGATCTTCCGCCGGACCTGGAGATGTCGGCCTGGACGGAGGAAGGCCTGGTGATGGGACTGCGACATCGAGAGCTGCCGGTGGAAGGTGTGCAGTTCCACCCGGAATCGATGCTCACCGAACAAGGCCGCGAGTTGCTGCACAATTTCCTTTTCGGTGCCTGCGGTGGGCGAGCGGCGAGCAGCCGGTTGGAGGAAGCTTGTTCACAGGAAAGTAGTGTTGAGATCAGCAGTGAGGAGGGAGCTGATGAGGGAGTTCATCGCGAAGGTTTTGGACGGAGAGGCACTCAGCGAGGCTGAAGCGGCCTCGGCCGTGGACACGATCATGCAGGGACAGGCCACGCCCGCACAGATCGGCGCTTTCTTGGCCGCTCTGCGGGTGCGCGGCGAGACGGTGGACGAGATCGTTGGCGCGGCACGGGTGATGCGCGAGAAGGCCACCCGTGTCCCGGTGACCAAGGACGCGGTGGACACCTGCGGGACCGGAGGCGATGGCGCGGGTACCTTCAATATTTCCACGGTCGCGGCGCTCGTGGTGGCAGCAGCAGGGGTACCCGTTGCCAAGCACGGCAATCGCTCGGTTTCGTCGAAGTGTGGCTCGGCGGATCTCCTTGAAGAACTGGGTGTGAGCCTGGATCTCACGCCCGAGGCCGTCGCCCGCTGCGTCGACGAAGTCGGTTTCGGATTTCTGTACGCGCCGCTTCTACACCGGGCGATGAAACACGCGATTGGCCCCCGTCGCGAGATCGGCGCGCGAACGCTTTTCAACATCCTTGGTCCCCTGACCAACCCGGCGTTTGTGCGGAGGCAGATCCTCGGGGTCTACACGGCGGAGAGGGTCCTCGATCTTGCCCAGGCGCTGGCGAGACTTGGCGTGGAGCGGGCCCTGGTTGTGCACGGGGACGGCACGGACGAGATCGCTCTCACGGGCCCGACACTTGTGGCGGAAGTCAGCGGGGATTCGGTGCGGAGCTACACGGTGGAGCCGGAAGATTTCGGTTTTCGGCGCGCAATGCCGGGCGAGCTCGCGGGAGGCGACGCGCGTCGGAATGCTGCCATTGCTGAGGAAGTCCTCGACGGCGTGCCGGGACCCCGGTTGGATGCCGTACTGCTGAACGCGGGTGCTGCGATCTGGATCGGTGGGGCGGCCGATTCTTGGGCGGAAGGAATCGAGCGGGCCAGGGAGGCAGTGGAACGGGGCGACGCCAAGGCCAAGCTGAATCAATTGCGAGAATTCACGAGGCGAGCGTCATGAACATTCTGGCCGAAATCGCGTGGGTCCGTCGCTGGGACGTGTCGCTGACGGAAGAGCCCCCTGGTCTCACAGGATTGCCGCCGGTGCAGGTGCGCGGACCTTCGTTCCGCGAGGCTGTGACGAAGCCCGGGTTGTCGATCATCGCCGAGATCAAGCGACGCGCTCCTTCAGCCGGGGATCTGTGTCTGCACGCGCGGGCGGGCCGGAGAGCGCGCGTCTACGAGCTGGGCGGAGCCTCAGCTCTCTCGGTGCTGACTGAGCCCAGGTACTTCGCCGGAAGTTACGTGGACCTCTGGGAAGCCGCGACTGCAACGGAGCTACCCGTCTTGTGCAAGGATTTCGTGGTGAACAGGCGCCAGATCGAATGGGCGGCGAAGGCGGGTGCCCGTTGTGTGCTGCTGATCGTGGCAATTTTGACCGACGAAGGATTGCGGGATTTGCTGTCGTACGCGCGGCAACGTGGGCTGGACACGCTGGCGGAGATCTTCGACCGACGCGAGTTGGGCCGCGCGCTCGAGGCGGGTGCTGGGATGATCGGGATCAACAGCCGTGACCTGCGGGATTTTTCCGTGTCCCTTGAGCGCGTGCTCGAGCTGCGGCGGCACGTGCCTGCGGGAATTCCGGTGGTGTCTGAGTCAGGCGTGCGGGGGTCGGAAGATCTCCGTCTCCTGCGGGACGCTGGCTTCGACGCCGTGCTCGTCGGCACCACCCTGATGCGATCGCGAAAACCGGGAAAACTCCTGCGCAAGTGGAGGGAGGCGCTCGGTGAGGGTGCGGGTTAAGATCTGCGGGATCACTCGTCTCGAGGATGCCCTCAGCGCGGTGGGCGCTGGAGCGGACGCGGTGGGGTTCGTGTTTCACCGGAGCTCACCCCGCTACGTGTCCCCGGAAAAAGCCGGTGAAATTGCCCGCGAGCTACCGCCGTTCGTGGATCGGGTGGGTGTGTTCGTGGACGTCCCGCCAGCACAGGTGTGCAAAGTGGCGGAGTTGGCTCGGCTGTCGGTTTTGCAGTTTCACGGGCACGAGTCGCCCGACTACTGCACGGGATGGCCTCTTCCAGTGGTGAAGGCTTTTCGAGTTGGTCCCGAGTTCTCTCCAGCGGGCCTTCGCGCCTTCCGTGAAGTGGCGGCTATTCTCCTCGACGGCTACCACGGTTCGGCGCCAGGCGGCACGGGTACTCGCTGCGACTGGGAGACGGCGCGCAGGGTGGCGCAAGAGCGCTGCGTGGTTCTCGCGGGGGGACTCACGCCGGAGAACGTGGCAGAAGCCATCCGGACTGTGCGGCCGTACGCCGTGGACGTGAGCAGCGGGGTGGAGGTCAAACCGGGCATCAAGGATCCGGCCCGGGTGGCAGCGTTTGTGAAGGCGGTCCGGCGGGCGTGCGACGAGTTGTCGAATGAACCGTGAGGTCCGGAGGAGTGTGTGAAAGTGCCATCAGCACAGAGTTTAAGAGGCTCGTTTCGCAATCAGGGTTTATCAGTGTTATCAGTGGTAGATTGGTCGAATGAACCACTGATAGCACTGATAACCACTGATACGCGCTTGGGAGGCGCAGCTACTGCGCTATCTTAAGATGGGTGGTTACGAGGCTTGTGAAAAAGCCCCGAACCCAGGAAACCACCAAGACACACAAAGCTTACAGAGACGACGCAGATCGAACAAAGCTCTCGCATCGACGGGACGGAGGGCGTTCGCAAAATTGGCAAACACCGCTTAGGTACTCCGTATACGGTTTACTCGTGCCTCTGGTGTTTCATGACCTGGCACTGTCGGACGTCCGATGGCAGGTTCTGCCCGAATGATTCGCCTTCTGGTGCATTGCCCTTCCTTACCGCTCTGCGAGCTCGGTGGCTCTGTGGTTCAGGACCTTGATTTCTTTCGCTTGTCTCTCAGAATGGCAACTGCTGACAGGTCTTCTGTCCGCTCTTGTGCGGTGTTACAGCGGCAACCATAGTTTTGGAATCCTGACGGAGGGATGATGAGAAAAGGTTACTTCGGGCCCTACGGCGGGCAATTTGTGCCGGAAACGCTGATGGCTCCGCTGGAGGAGCTCGAACGCGCGTACGAGGACGCCCGCCGAGACCCCCGGTTCCAGTCGGAGCTGGACGACTACCTGCGGGAGTACGCGGGCAGGCCAACCCCGCTGTACTTCGCCCGGCGACTCACCGAGCACTGGGGTGGTGCGCGCGTCTACCTGAAGCGCGAGGATCTGCTCCACACCGGTGCCCACAAGCTGAACAACACGCTGGGCCAGGCCCTGCTCGCTCGTCGGATGGGCAAAACCCGGCTGATCGCCGAGACAGGCGCTGGGCAGCACGGAGTAGCCACCGCGACGGCGGCCGCGGTGCTTGGCCTGAAGTGCGAGATCTACATGGGCAGCGTGGACGTCGAGCGCCAGTCCCTCAATGTTTTCCGGATGAGGCTCCTGGGCGCCGAGGTGCACTCCGTGGACTCGGGAAGTCGCACGCTTAAGGACGCGATCAACGAAGCGCTGCGCGACTGGGTCACCAACGTCCGCGATACCCACTACCTTTTGGGTTCGGTGCTCGGGCCGCATCCGTACCCCGCGATGGTCCGCGATTTTCAACGGGTCATCGGGCGTGAGGCGCGGCAGCAAATTCTGGAGCGCGAGGGCAGGTTGCCGGACCTGGTGGTCGCCTGTGTCGGCGGAGGGAGCAACGCCATCGGGATCTTCTCGGAGTTCCTGCCGGACGAGGACGTCGGTCTCGTCGGAGTTGAGGCAGGGGGTCTCGGTCCGCAGCCCGGACGCCACGCGGCGCGTTTCCTGAGCGGGGAGCCAGGCGTGCTTCACGGGACCCGTACCTTCGTGCTTCAAAGCAGAGACGGCCAGATCCTCACCACCCATTCGGTGGCCGCCGGGCTGGACTACCCCGCTGTCGGGCCGGAGCATGCGTTGTTGCGGGATTCGGGTCGAGCCCGGTACGTGGTCGTCGGGGACGGAGAGGCTCTGGAAGCCTTCCGGCAGTGCGCTGAGCTCGAAGGCATCGTTCCCGCACTGGAGAGCGCCCACGCGCTTGCCTACGCAGCGAAAGTGGCTCCCGATCTCGGACGGGACCGGGTGATTCTCGTGAATCTCTCCGGACGCGGCGACAAAGATGTGCAACAGGTGGCGGAACTATGGGACGCTTGAGAGACACACTGGAGGGACTTCGCAAGCAGGGCCGAGCGGGACTGATCGTCTACCTCATGGCTGGCGACCCGGATCTCGACACGACGCTCGAACTGCTTTTTCTGCTGCAGGGCCTGGGTGTGGACGCCGTGGAGCTCGGCGTGCCGTTCTCAGATCCGATCGCGGACGGACCGGTAATCCAGCGCGCGGCGGAGCGGGCTCTGGCCTCGGGCACGAATCTCCCGGCGGTGCTCGACCTGGTGTCGAAATTTCGGGCTCGCGCGGATCTGCCGGTGGTGTTGTTCACGTACGTAAACCCTGTGCTCCGCGTGGGGCTCGATCGCTTCCCGGCCCTGGCTGTTTCTGCGGGCGCAGACGGGGCCCTGTTGCTGGACCTGCCACCGGAGGAAGCGGAGGGTTACGCTGCGGCTTCGCGGGAGGCGGGACTCGAGACGGTGTTTCTCGTCGCGCCCACCAGCACAGACGAGCGCATCCGTCGGGCCGTAGCGCTCACCACGGGGTTCGTGTACTGCGTGTCCCGGACGGGAGTGACCGGGGAGCGCGAGCGGCTTCCGGAAGAGCTCGAAGGAATGCTGACGCGGGTGCGGCGGTGCACGGACCTGCCGATCGCGGTGGGGTTCGGGATTTCCCGACGTGAGCACGTGCGACAGGCCAGTCGCCTGGCGGATGCTGTGGTCGTGGGTAGCGCCGTGGTGAGGAGAATCTCCGAGAGTCCTCGGGACGAATTGCCGCAGCAGTTGGGCAGCCTGATTGCGGATCTTCGCGCGGGGCTGGAGTGAGCATGGGGCGTTTTCGGGGGTCCCCACCTACGAGAGCCGGGGGTTCCGCTCATGTCGATGTAGTGAAGGGCGCAATGTGCGCGCTGGTGGGGGCGTGGTTCAAGAGAATTTTCCCTCCCGGCGCGGGAGCGGGGTAGCGTGACTTGGCCGAGATGGTCTCCAGAATGCACCGGGATTCGACCTCTCTCGCGGAGGTGCCAACGCAGCAGCAAGACGAGGGTCAGAAGCCCGTTCCTCCATCTTTAACGGGGGTGTTCGGACCACTCTCCAGGCCTGGAGCGCGCGGGAGGGGTTGGCCCCGCGATTTGCACTTGGCCAGGCGCTTCTGACTGATTAAATTGATTTTGGGTCGACGAAGCGAGCCAGCGAACCAGCAGGACGGATTTCACAAATGACCGGGAAGCTTTACGAAAAGAGGTTGCAGCGAATTCGGCAGCACCTGCAACGCTATCCTCGGCTGCAGGCCAAGATCCTGCGGCAGCTCCTGATCGAGCTGCACACCGCGGGCAGAGTCTCGGTGGAGAGAATCTACAACGAGGCAGAAGAGAATGACCACGAAGCCTACTTCCGTCCCCATCCGGCGGAGGGGGAGGCGCACCGGGTGTCGAGCGAGCGACGCAAGCGCATCGATGAGCTGATCATCAAGTACTCGGCCCGATACTTCAGCGTGAAGCAGATCGACCGCATTGTGAACCTGGCGGTTCGGCGGGAGTACGCCCAGGCCCTCGAGGACTTCGCCAATCTGCCCAACGTGTCCTTCGACTTGCTGGCGGAACGGGTGCGGGAGTTCTGTCGGTTGCCACGGGCCGAGACCCCACTCCCCGAAGCGGAAGCCCTGGGCATTCGGGCGGCATTGATCCGCCATTTCATCAGCGATCAGCTCGAGTTCATCGGAGTGGCCAAGCATCACCTCCGCATCTGCGACTTTCTTACGATTGTGAATCGGAGCATCGGCCCGAAGCAGGGGATTGGCAAGATCGGGGGCAAGGCGGCCGGGATGTTCCTCGCCCACAAAATCCTGTGCCGCGACCCCGAGGTCTCCGAGCTCACCCGGTCGTACCCGATCCGGATTCCCGAGTCCTTCTACCTGCGCTCCGACCTGTACCAGCAGTTCGTCCAGGAAAATGGGCTGATGATCTTCTACGACCAAAAGTACAAGCCCCTGGACGAAATCCGGAAGGAATACCCGGTCATCCGCGAGATCTTCAAGAACGGCGAGTTTCCCCCGGAGATCGTGGACAAGTTCCGCGAGCTGCTTCAGCGGGTGGGGACGCACCCGCTGATCGTGCGTTCTTCCAGCCTGCTCGAGGACAACTTTGGTTCGGCTTTTTCTGGTAAGTACGATTCGATCTTTCTGCCCAACCAGGGACCGCTGGAAGAGCGGCTTCAAGCCCTGATCGGGGCCGTGGCTGAGGTGTACGCCAGCACGCTGGGTCCCGATCCCATCAGCTACCGCCGGGAGAAGAACTTGATCGATTACGACGAACGGATGGCCGTCCTGATTCAGAAAGTGGTCGGCGTGCGCTACCGGCACTACTTCCTGCCGCTCTGGGCGGGCGTAGCCTTCTCCCGGAACATGTACCGCTGGAGCCCGCGGATCCGGCGCGAGGATGGCCTGGTCCGGATCGTGATGGGCCTCGGCACCCGCGCGGTAGACCGTGTGGCCTCGGACTATCCCCGGCTGATTGCGTTGGGCGCACCCAACTTGCGCCCGGCCATCGAGGCCAAAGACGTGATCCGCTACTCCCAGCACTGGGTCGACGTGATCAACCTGGCCAGGAATCGCTTTGAGTCGGTAGCGCTCACGGAGCTGTTGGGCGATTTGTCGGTGCCTTTCCCGGAACTGCACAAAATCGTATCGATCAACGAAGAGGGGCACCTGTGTCCGCCCGCCACCAAGCTGATCGATACTCATGCCCGCAATCTGGTGATCACATTCGACCGACTGGCCAACGACACCGACTTCCCCGCGGTGATGCGTCGCATCCTGCAAAAGCTGGAAGCCGCCTACGGGAGCCCGGTGGACGTGGAGTTCGCCTGCGACGGGGACGCGCTGTACATCCTTCAATGTCGGCCCCAGGCTGCGCGCATCGTGATGGATCGGGTGGAGATCCCCAAGAACGTCCCGAAAGAACGAGTCATCTTCACCGTGGAGCACGACGCCCCGAACGCGCTGGTGCGCGACATCGAGTACATCGTGTACGTACGACCGGAGTGCTACGACGCACTCGACACCTACGAGAAACGACTGGAGGTGGCGCGCGTTGTGGCCGCGGTCAACGACCGGCTGCAGGACAAGCGGTTCCTCCTGATGGGCCCGGGCCGCTGGGGGAGCAACGACATTCGGCTTGGCGTCCGGGTGCGCTACAGCGACATCAATCACGCTCGCGTGCTCGTGGAGGTGGCGCGGCAGAAGGACGGATACACGCCGGAGGTCTCCTTCGGCACGCATTTCTTCCAGGATCTGGTCGAGGCCGGGATCGTGTACCTGCCAGTCTACCCCGACGAACCCGGCGTGGTGTTCCGGGAGCAATTCCTGCTCGATGCCCCCAATGAGCTTCCTTCCCTGCTGCCGGAGTATGCCAGTTGGGCGGACACGGTGCGCATCGTGCACGTCCCGAAGGTGACGGGTGGGAAGAAAGCTACCCTTGCCTCGGACGGAGAAGCCGACCGCGCCCTGTTGTACATCGAAGGGGATTCCCGGGCCACCTGAGCGCCATCCCTGCCACAGCGGACCCCGCCCTGGAATGACTTCGGACATCAATGGGGGAGATTCCCGGCCTTCTATTTCTTCTCGAAGTCTGCGGCGAGTGGATTGAGAGCCTGGACGGTAGTCGGTCCGGCCGACGACGGGTGCCCCCCCACTCGTGCGCGTCGGTCCGCTCGAAAGCCCGAGCTCGGAGAGTTGGTCCGGGACTCGTGGCGTTCACCCCGCTGAGGGGAGATTCTGCTCGGGGCACCGTCAAAAGTGCAGTTGCGCCTGCCTTTGTGTCAGTCACTGGCTGGTATTCTGCCAATTCTGCACTGCCAGGCGTCGAAGGGGGGTCCTGCCTAACCCAAAGAAGTTCAGGAAGTTAGTGCATCTGCGAGGAATGGCACGGCCCTTGTAAAGCGTTGTGGCGAACGCGATGAAGGAAGGGAAAACGAGAACCAGGTGATTCGTTTGTATCATCGAAGGAGGTGAATGGTCATGGCAGTGGTGAGATGGCGTCCGGTAGTTCGCGACCTGCTCAACATCCAGGACGAGTTCAATCGGATGGTGGATGAGTTCTTCGGTCGGTGGCCCAGCCTGCGCACGGAGACGGGCACCACTTGGGTGCCGGCGATGGACGTGTACGAGACCGATGACGGCATCTATGTGAAGGCCGAGCTGCCCGGCGTGAAGAAGGAAGACCTGAAGATCAGTGTGGACGACAACGTGCTCACGATCCGGGCTGAGAAGAAGCAGGATGGACCCAAGGATCTGAATTGCTACTACTGCTCCGAGCGAGTGTTCGGCACCTTCCAGCGGAGCTTCACGCTGCCAGCCACCGCTGACACCGGTAACATCAAAGCTTCCTACCGAGACGGCGTGCTCGAGGTGATGATTCCCAAGAAGGAAGAGGCGAAGCCGAAGGAAATCAAGATCGAAGTCCAGTGAGCCGGTGTTCGTCTGAGGGAGTTCTGTTCGCTTCTGGATCTGCAGTTGATCGATCCGTCCTGGATGTGTGAGTGGCAAGAAGCCCGCCCCTGGCGGGCTTCTTCGCATCCAAATGAGTGAAGGGCGAGTAGCAGGTGGCGGCAAATTCCTGTTGCAATCCAGGGACCTCGCCGGTAAATTAGGTTGTGGTGAACGCTGCGAGTGGGGGCGTCTGACGCGTCGTGTCTCCGTCCCACATGCCCTCAGGCGTGCTGGACAGGTCCCCACGAGCCAGGCACACCACGGCAATCAGGGTTCCAGGATTCGCAGACCGGTTAGTACGGCGTAGCGCAGGAACGGCACCTGCTCGATGGCCAAAGAGGACTACTACAAGATCCTGGGTGTCCGGCGGGACGCCGATCAGGAGGAAATCAAACGGGCGTACCGTAGGCTGGCCAAGGAGTGCCATCCGGACATGACGGATGGCAACGAGGAAGCGGCGGAGCGGTTTCGGAAGGCGACCGAGGCCTACGAGGTCCTCCGCGACCGGGAGAAACGGGCGGCGTACGACCGCGAGTTGAATAGACAGGAGGCGAGGCACGGGTTCTACCGCAGCGCCGGTCGGCTGGACTTTTTCGACCTGGCCGACGAGTTAATCTGGAACATGCTGCGGGAAATTCACGGGTTCCCGGCCTGGGAGGGCTTCGAGGGGGAGTTGGAGGTTGAATTGTCGCCGACCGAGGCCGCTACCGGCACGCGGATTTCATTCGACGTGCCCATCACGCGGGAGTGCGGCATCTGCGAAGGGCGTGGATTCTCCTGGTTCGGCGGCATTTGCCCGCGCTGCCGCGGCGCGGGGCGCGTGCAGGGTAGCCGCAGGGTGACGATTGAAATCCCGGCTGGAGTTCGCAACGGCGATCGGCTACGCATCTCGGTGCCGACGGGAACGAGGATTCTGCATTTGTCTGCCGTAGTTCGGATTTCTTACTCGGGTCGATAGGGGCGGGGCGATTTTAGCGGTAGGTAGGTCGACACGGCTGGAGGCTGCGGCCATACGTGCGGGTACATCGTGGCGTAAGTTGATGCAGGAAGCCTGAGGCCTCAATTCGCCTCTGTGAGTCCTGCGAGGCTGAAGGATGTGGTCTGCAACGGACTTATGTCTCGTAGGTTGCAATGGATGAGCATGCCATTGGTGGAAATCTACGAGGAATTCCGGGAACACTCTTGTGTTGCGTACTTCCCTGAGTTCCAGTGGGAGCTGCAAGAATTGTGCGGCGAAGAAGGGAAGCAGCACGACGCAGTGTGGCTGCCATTTGAACGTGGTGAAGCTCTGGCTGTACGGAAAGACAGCAAGCCCAGAGAGCTTGTTGTTTTTGGAAGCCTGCCGAAAAAAGGTCAGATGATCGTTTGTTGGCACGGTGAAAGTGCGAAAGGTATGCAGACCACTGCCGACTCACTGCGGCTGCCCAATAGATATGATTTCCAGATGAACTTGTTTGAGAGGGTTTTCTACCAGTTCAGGGCGGATTTGAGCATGGTGCGTGATGGTGGTCCACTACGCCTGACCCGAAGAGTGGTTGCCGGGTACGAACGTCATCTGCGCTTCTTCTTGGCAAAGCTTCTGTGGGTGTACGACGGGAATGTGGTGGATTCAAGGTTCTATGAGAATTGGAAGAATCGGCGGACGCGGAAGCGGCCTGTCCGACAGTGATGGAGAGTGCCCTGTGTTTGGAGCGAGGGGTTTCAGTTTACTTCCATCGGTTGGGTTCATGCAGTAGTGAACAGGCGAAGCCATCGCCGGAAGGGGCGTGACGATAGATGACGACGATCAAGGACTACTACAAGATCCTCGGCGTGTCGGAGAACGCCAGCGAGGAGGAGATCAAGCGGGCGTACCGGGAGCTGGCGAAGAAGTATCATCCCGACCGCAACCCTGGGGATAAAGCTGCCGAAGAGAAGTTCAAAGAAATCAATGAAGCCTACGGCGTGCTGAGCGATCCCCAGAAGCGGGCTCAGTACGACCAGATGCGGAAGTACGGTGGTGCGTTCGCGGGCGGCTTCCAGGGTGCGGGCGGTTGGGAAGATCTGTTCCGTCACTTCGGCCGGGCGGGAACCGGCACCGGCGCGGGACGCACCTTCACGTTCGAGGATTTGCACGAATTCGGTGGACTTGGCGATCTCTTTCGTCAGTTCTTCGATTTCGGTGATCTTTTCGGAGAATCGACGACCAGGCGCCGGCGCAGAGAGCCCGGCAGACTGGAAGTGGAGGTGGAGATCCCCTTTCTCACCGCGGCCCGTGGTGGCGAGGTGATGATCGAAGTCAACGTGCCGGAACGGTGCGAAGTGTGCAACGGGACTGGCGCGCGGGGCGGACGGGGAGCAGCCGTCTGCTCGGTGTGTGGCGGGAGCGGTCGAGTGATCAGCAATCAGGGGTTCTTCGCGGTATCCAGGCCCTGCATTGCATGTGGGGGGACGGGCCGCGTGATCACTGATCCGTGCCCGCGGTGCCACGGGCAGGGAGAAGTGACCATGCGGAAGAAGTTCGCCGTCCGGGTACCGCCGGGGACGGATACGGGGAGTCGCTTGCGACTGCGTCGGGCCATCTTGCGGAAGGACGGCCGGCGCGAGGATCTGATCCTGCGGTTCCGGGTTCAGCCGCACCGGTTCTTCCGGCGGCGCGGCAATGACGTGTACTGCGAGGTTCCCCTGACGGAAGAACAAATGACGCGGGGGACCAAGATCCGGGTCAATACCGTGCAGGGCAAGAAAGTGGAAATGCGTGTGCCTCCCGGCACTCGCGAAGGCGCGGTGTTCCGGCTCCGGGGGTTGGGCATCCGTAGCAAGAGGGGAACGGGCGATCAGTACGTGAAGATTCGCAAAGCTGCCTGATTCTACGCGCTCGTGCCTACTCGCGGCAAGCAACGGGCGGGGGACGCCGGCCGCGGCGAGGCCCGGACAGCGGAACGAATTCCGGGCCTTGAACGTGAAATCGATGGCGTAATTCGACGGTTTTGTCACAGGATCGGACGACCGCTCTTTGGGAGGTGGCAATGAAACGCACGCACCTGCTGGCTGGGTTGGGCCTGTTGTTCGTAGGTGTGGTGATAGGATTGATCGTCGCTTCGAATCTCGACTGGACGGCATCGACCTCGGCATCCTCGGGTGGCAACGCCGGCGCTGTGGTGCTGGGCGATCAGGAACCCGTGTCGCAAGCAATCCTGGATGCTCAGAGTACGAGCAGGGTCTTCGTGGAGGTGGTCAAGAAGGCTGCCCCCTCCGTGGTGACGATCACTTCGGAAAAAGTGGTGCGGTTTCGTCACCCCTGGACGGATTTCTTCGGGGACGAGTTCTTCCGCCGTTTCTTCGATGTCCCGGACCGGGAATTTTTGCAGCGGGGTCTTGGTTCCGGCGTGATTGTGAGCAAAGACGGCTACATACTCACCAACCATCACGTGATCAAAGACGCGGATCAGGTCAACGTTGTTTACAACCGTAGGGAATACAAAGCGGAAATCGTCGGCAGCGATCCGAGCACGGACGTGGCGGTGATCAAGATCGAGCCCGACGAAGATCTGCCAGTGATTCGTTTCGGGGACTCGGACAAACTGGAGGTGGGCGAGTGGGTTTTGGCCATCGGGAGCCCCTTCTCCGAAGCTCTGGAGCACACGGTGACGCACGGGATTGTGAGCGCGAAGGGGCGGCGTGGCCTCAACATCGCCGGCAGCCAGATGCGCTACCAGGACTTCATCCAGACTGATGCGCCCATCAACCCGGGGAACAGCGGCGGCGCGCTGGTGAACCTGCGCGGTGAGCTCGTGGGAATCAACACCGCCATTGTCGGTCAGGCCAACGTGGGCATCGGCTTCGCCATCCCCATCAACATGGCCCGGTGGGTGATGGAGCAGCTCATCGAAAAGGGCAAAGTGACGAGGGGGTGGCTCGGTGTCTGGATCCAGTCGGTGAACGACAAGATTGCCAAAGCCTACGGCCTCGATCGTCCCATGGGTGCCCTGGTGACGCAGGTGCAGGAGGGCAGCCCAGCGGAGAAGGCCGGTTTCAAAGAGGGCGATCTGATCATTGAACTGGATGGTCACCAGATCGAAGACAGCCAGCACCTGACCAATCTGGTGGCCAGCTACGCGCCGGGGACAAAAGTCAAAGTGGTAGTGATTCGCGACAAGAAACGGAAAACGCTGGAAGTCACCCTCGGTGAGCGTCCGGAAGAGGAGAAAATCGCGCTGGCGGGCGGTGGTTCGGTCGGCGAAAAGCTCGGCATGCGGGTCCGCACCCTGACGGACGACCTGGCTTCCCGGCTTGGCTACGAGGGCGAAGAAGGCGTGGTCATCACCGACGTCAAGCCGGGCAGTCCCGCCGACGACGCGGGTCTGCGACGCGGTGACTTGATCGTGGAGGCCAATCGGGAGAAAGTATCGTCGGTGCGTGGGTTCCGTCAGATCGTGGATGAGCTCAAGCCCGGCGACATCCTGTTGCTCCGGGTGCGCCGGGGCGATCGGAGTTTCTTCGCAGCGCTGGAGGTGCCGAAAGACTGACGCATCTCCGCTTCGGCAGGGCGAGCCGATCAGTGCAGAGATGCCATCTGGGTGCTCAGTGCGAGGCAGGTGCGGGTCGCCCAAGGGGCGGACGTTCGGCAGGGGAATCGATCTATGGCGGTGGTTTCCGGCTCGGTACCGGAAGCCACCCGGTAGCGAAGCGAGTTGAATCGTTCGATTGACTCGACGGCACGCGGAGAGGGGAGAAACTGGCGGGAGGAAGAGGCGCGGCAGGATTGCCGTGCGGGTTGGTTCCCGGGTTCTGGGAGGAGTTGTAGTTGACCGCGGGAAGTAGCATTTCGCGTTGGCGATTGTTTTCGCCGGATTGGGGACCGGTTTAGCACGCCCACACCGTCCACCCATCGGTTCGTCGGCATTTCGTTTCATTCGAGCGTCTTCTCACCACGGCCACCTCACGAAGGCCCTGGGTAACACGCGGACAGTTGCGCCGGAAAACGCGGGATCCAGCGGGTTGAGCCCGTAGGCGAAGGTGACGCGTCCACGGCTGGGAGCCCGCCGGAGCTGCACGCGTCGCGCGAAGTTCTTTGACAAGATCGTCACCATTTCGCCCACCTGGAAACAAGCTGGGAGGGAGCCATGAAGGTCTGCAGGAGCTGTCCTTCCGTGCATGACGGGAGGAAATGGGTGACGGACCGCAACAGGTGGGAAGAGTTGCGTGCGCAGGGGGTGGAGGAAGTGCTGTGCGAGGCCTGCAAACGAGTCCGGGACGGCGTGGTGTGCGGGATCGTGTACGCCGAGGGGCCGGTGCTGGAAGAGCGCCGCGAGGAAGTCCTGCGGATGGTCCGCCGCGAAGAGGAAATCGAGGCGAGCAGGAATCATTTGTCGCGCATCCTCGAGATCCGGGAAGAGGGCGAAAAGTGGACCATCACCACGATCAACCAGTGGTTGGCCCTGCACATCGCAAAGCAGTTGCGGAAGGCGTTCAAAGGGCGAATGGAGGTGCAGAGGGATCCCTCCGGGCGTCGGGGCCGGGGAACACGAGGTCGAGAGGCAGTGATCGTGAAGTGGACGCAAGGCTGACGTGAATGGGGTGGAGGCGTTTCTGCGGAGTATTGAAGCCAAGGCAGAAGGAGGTGATGTCGGTGAAAGCGGTGATCCTTGCCGCCGGCGACGGTACTCGGTTGAGACCTTACACCAACGATCGTCCGAAGCCGCTGGTGCGTTTGCTCGGTCTGACGCTGGTGGAGAGAGTGCTGCTGGCTGCCAAGAAAGCCGGCGTTCGCGATTTCGTGGTCGTGCTCGGCTACAAGGGAGAATTGATCCGCAAGCGCCTGGGAGATGGGAGTCGCTACGGTGTGCGGATCGAGTATGTGACCAACGAGCACTGGGAAAAGGGCAACGGTAGCTCGTTGCTGGCGGCCGAAAAAGCCCTGCGGGGCGAGAAGCAATTCCTCACTCTGATGGCGGACCACATCGTGGATCCGGAAGTGATTCGCTGCGCCCTTCGACACGCGCCGGCGGGCGACGATTGTTTGCTCTGCGTGGATCGTGACCTGGAATCCATCGTCGACCCGGACGACGCCACCAAGGTGCGCACGGAGGGAGGCAGAGCAGTCGCCATTGGCAAGCAGATCCGCAAGTACGACGCTGTGGACACCGGAGTGTTCGTCTTCTCGCCGATCATTTTCGATGCGCTGCGCCGGGCCCAAAAGGGCGGACGTGTGGGCCTCACCGATGGGGTCCGTGAAGTTGTGAAAGAGAACCGGCTGCGCATCGTGGAGATCAGCGGCCTTTTCTGGATCGACGTCGACAGCCTGCAGGCTCTGCGCGCCGCGGAGGCGCGTCTGTTGCGCAGCCTCAAGAAGAAGAGCGACGGCATCATCTCGCGCTGGATCAATCGGCCGATCAGCACACGCCTCACCCGCTGGCTGGTGGATTTCCCCGTTTCGCCGGATTTCGTGACGATGGTGAGCTTTCTCATCGCCGTGGCCTCGGGTGTGCTCTTCGCGGTGGGCCAGCTTTTGTTAGCTGGTGTGCTCGCGCAAGTGGCATCCATCGTCGATGGCGTGGACGGGGAGATTGCACGGCTCAAATTCTGCGAGACGCGGTTCGGGGCGTTCGTGGATTCGCTCCTGGATCGGTACGCGGATGTGGCGATCGTGCTGGGCATGTCCGCCTGGGCCTTCCAGGCGACGGGCCACCCGTGGGTCTTGTTCCTGGGTATGCTGGTGCTTGCCGGAGCTCCCCTGTCGATGCTGGCCAAGGAGAAATACCGCTCCATCACCGGTCGGGCCTATCCGGTAGACGAAGCCGAAGGCTGGATGCGTTTCGTTCCGGACTCCAGGGACGCCCGGCTCTTCATCATCATGCTGGGCGGCATCACGGGGCTGATCATACCGACGCTGGCGATCCTCGCCGCGTTGACCCACGGCAAGGCTCTCTGGCGCTTGTATCGAATGGCAGATCTGCTGGATGTACCCGTGGTCCGCTGACGAGTGTGACGGTGCTTTGCGAAGCCGGTACGGTGTGCGGGCCAGCCAGCGGAGCTCACTGATGTCTCGTGAATTCCGCAAGCAA
>CAYXFI010000047.1:0-16073 GCA_964464205.1 uncultured Cytophagia bacterium | reverse complement strand
GTCCCGACGCGACGGTTCCGCGGGGCTCCCTCGAGAATAGCAGCGGCGCCCGCTTCTGCCGCGAGCGCCGCTGACTGGGTTTTCTGCCGGGAGAACAGGGCATGCGGGGCAGATCGCTACTTGCCCTGCTCCTCCTTGATCACCGCCTGCGCCGCGGCCAGACGAGCGATCGGCACACGGTAGGGCGAGCAGCTCACGTAGTTCATGCCCACCCGATGGCAGAATTCCACCGAGCTGGGTTCTCCGCCGTGCTCGCCGCAGATGCCGATCTTGAGGTCGGCACGGGTGGCACGGCCGCGCTCCACGCCCATCCTGACGAGCTGCCCTACACCCTGTTGATCGAGGACCTGGAACGGATCCTCTTTCAGGATGCCCTTTTCGATGTACATCGGCAGGAACTTGCCAACGTCATCGCGGGAATACCCGAAGGTCATCTGGGTGAGGTCGTTCGTGCCGAAGGAGAAGAACTGCGCCTCTTTCGCGATCTCGTCCGCCGTGATCGCCGCACGCGGCACCTCGATCATCGTGCCGACCAGGTACTCCACCTGGACACCGTACTTGTCCATCGTCTCTTTGGCGACACGGTCGATGACTTCCTTCTGATTCACGAACTCGCCCAGCGTTCCCACCAATGGGACCATCACTTCCGGGATCACCTTCACGCCCTGTTTGGTGAGCTCGCAGGCCGCCTCAAAAATAGCCCGGGCCTGCATTTCCGTGATCTCCGGGTAAGCGATGCCCAGCCGGCAGCCACGGTGCCCCAGCATTGGGTTGAGTTCGTGGAGGGCGGTGACCCGGGCTTTCACCTTGTCGACCGGCACGCCCATTTCCTTCGCCATCTCCTGCTGGGCCTCCTCTTCCTGCGGAAGGAACTCGTGTAGCGGCGGGTCGAGGAGGCGGATGGTCACCGGTAGTCCCTCCATCACGCGGAAGATGCCGATGAAATCCTCTTTCTGGTAGGGGAGGAGTTTGTCGAGGGCTTTTCTGCGGCCCTCTTCGTCCTCGGCCAGGATCATTTCGCGCATGGCTTTGATGCGGTCGCCCTCGAAGAACATGTGCTCGGTGCGGCAGAGGCCGATGCCTTCCGCGCCGAAGTCGCGGGCCACTTTGGCATCGTGCGGCGTGTCCGCGTTGGTGCGCACGCCGAGGCGTCGGACTTCATCCACCCAGCTCATGAGCTCGGCGAACTCACCCGTCAGCTGCGGCTCCACGGTCGGCACTTGTCCCAGCATCACCTGGCCAGTAGAGCCGTCGATGCTGATCCAGTCCCCTTCTTTCACCACGACGTCGCCCACGGTGAATTGCCGCTTCCCGTAGTCCACGTTGATGGCGCCGCAACCGACCACGCAGGTTTTCCCCATGCCTCGGGCGACCACGGCGGCGTGGGAAGTCATGCCTCCCCGCGCGGTGAGCACGCCCTGTGCGGCGTGCATGCCACCGACGTCTTCCGGTGAGGTCTCGAGCCGCACCAGGATGACCTTCTCTCCACGGCGGTTCCACTCCTCGGCGTCATCGGCATGGAATACCACGCGACCGGTGGCGGCGCCGGGCGAGGCCGGCAGACCCTTGGCGATAACTTTCTTCTCCGCCTTGGGATCGAACATCGGGTGGAGGAGCTGATCGAGCTGCTCCGGAGACACCCGCATGATGGCCGTCTTCTTGTCGATCAAGCCCTCCTTGACCATTTCCACGGCGATCTTGACGGCGGCCTTAGCCGTGCGCTTGCCGACCCGCGTCTGGAGCATCCACAGGCGGCCCTTCTGGATCGTGAATTCGATGTCCTGCATATCCTTGTAGTGCTGCTCCAGCTTGTTGCGGATCTCGACCAGCGTCTTGTAGGCTTCCGGCATCACCTCTTCGAGGGTCTTCTGCTCGGGCGAGGTCTTCGTCTCCTTGTTGATGGGTTGAGGCGTGCGAATGCCGGCCACGACGTCCTCACCCTGGGCGTTGACCAGGTATTCGCCGTAGAAGACCTTCTCGCCGGTGGCCGGATCGCGTGTGAAGGCCACGCCGGTGGCCGAGTCCTCGCCCATATTTCCGAAGACCATGGCCTGCACGTTGACCGCCGTGCCGAGGTCGTCGGGGATCTTGTTGAGGCGGCGGTAAGTGATGGCGCGCTCGTTGTTCCACGAGCCGAATACGGCCCGGATCGCTCCCCAGAGCTGATCCCACGGGTCCTGGGGGAAGTCCACTCCCTTGCGCTCTTTGATCAGCTTCTTGAACTCCGACACCAGGTACTTCAGGTCTTCGACCGTCATATCGGTGTCGAACTTGTAGCCCTTTTCTTCCTTCAGGCGGTCGATGACTTCCTCAAAGGGATCGATTTCGTCTTTGCTCTCCGGCTTGAGCCCCAACACTACGTCCCCGTACATCTGGACGAAGCGTCGGTAGGAATCCCAGGCGAAACGCTCATTGCCGGTTTTCACCGCCAGGCCTTTCACGGTCTCGTCGTTGAGACCCAGATTGAGCACCGTGTCCATCATGCCGGGCATTGAGATCGGGGCGCCGGAGCGCACCGACACAAGCAGCGGGTTCGACGGGTCCCCGAATTTGGCCCCCATCTCCTTCTCGATGAAGGCCATGGCATCCTTCACCTGTTGCTCCAGTTCCGGGGGGAATTTGCCACCGCTCTCGTAGTAGATCTTGCACATCTCCGTGGTGATGGTGAATCCGGGGGGCACGGGGATCCCGAGCCTTGCCATCTCCGCCAGATTGGCCCCTTTGCCACCCAGCAGATTCTTCATTTCGGCACTTCCTTCTGCCGTACCACCTCCGAATTTGTAGACCCATTTCTTCTCGGCCATCGTTCAACCTCCTGTTCCTTTGGTGCAGCAGGTTCGGATGTATGACGTGCGATCAGTTGAAATGTTCGGCTGCGATTGAGCCGCGGACTTCTCGAAGCAGTGTTTTGCGTACAGAGGTTTGGAGACTGGGTGTTGAAATCCAGCTCGCCGCAGGGCGTGAGTGCGTCGCGACCGGTCGTTGCGCAATGTGGGCTGGTGAATTACGGACGCAGATCGCAGCGCGCAAGGGCCGGAGAGGTACATCTGGGCGACCGGGGCACTGATTTCCCCGGCACGGACGATGCTCTCGACTAGGACCGGGGCTGCACGGGCAAGATCACTCGGAAGTCGCCGGACGGACGGGTTCCTCCTTGCGCGTACGCTCACGCTCCCTACCCCCTGAGGTTCACCGATGAAGCGTGAACGACTCGTAACTTGTCTCACCCAGGCTCGGCGCAGGACGCTCCGTTCGCCCGCCCGGTCGTGCTTTCTCGACGGTAGCTGGACTTACAGCGCGACAGCTGAGCCCGAGACTTCGCGTTGGCCCGCCCCCAGACCAAGTGGCAGAAGGTCCCGGCTGTTGCCCTTTTCCCTGCGCCGCGGTGCAGCGCCTGCATTTTCAGCGCGCTGCGGAGGTTTCGTGCACTTCTCCGCGAAGAATGCTCGTGTACATGTCCTGGTCGAGCAGGATGTCCACGGCCCTGCCGAGGACCTCGTCGTCGTCGAAGGTGGTCTCGACGGCGGCTCGTGTGCCCCAGAGTTTGGTCGCGATCTCACGCTCCAGCCCCTCCCGGATGAAGGACAGGCTGGCCTCGAATTCCTTCTCCTTCACCTCGTTCAAAACATCGTCGATCTGCTGAAGGGCCGGTTCCAGACTGGCCACGAACCCCGCCTTCTCAGCTGCCCGACGAAAGTCTTCCAGTGCTTCTTCGCCCTCCACCTTGTAGTCGAACTCGTGCGCTTCCAAGAAGCGGCGGAACTCCGCAATAAGGGAGTCGTCCACCACGAAGTCACGTGGCAGGCTGGGATGCTTGGTAGCGTACTCCACCGCGAAATTGAACAGCATCGATTTCATCAGAAGCGCGACTTCCAGGGCGTTGAGGGAGTCCTCGTGCACGATCACGTCCGGCGTGATGCCTCCGCCGCCCTTCACGATGCGCCCGTTGCGGGTGTGGTAGACGCGCGAGGTGTCGGCGGCCAGCGAGTCGCTCACGAAGATCCCGCTTTCCCGGTTGAAGATGCCCGGTTTTTGGATCAGCCGCCCGCTGGGGATGTAGTACTTCGCGGTGGTAATCTTGACGGCCGTCTGGCGGTCCAGCGGTACGACCGTCTGGACGAGCCCCTTACCGTAGGTGGGCGAGCCCACGATCACACCCAGGTCCAGGTCCTGGATGCAGCCGGCCACGATCTCAGAAGCGGAGGCGCTGTACCGGTTCACCAGAACGGCCAGCGGCTTGCCCGTCCATTCGGGGTCACGGCTCGATCGAAACTCCTGATCGGCTTCTTTCACACGTCCCCGCGTGCTCACGATCAGTTCGCCCTTGGGGACGAAGTTCTCCGCCACTTGCACAGCTGCCTCGAGCATCCCGCCGGGATTGTTGCGCAGGTCGAGGATCAGGGCTCGGGCGCCCTGGTTGCGCAGTTCCCGGATCCCTTCCCTCACTTCGCGGCCGGCGTTGCGGGAGAAGCGGGAAAGCTTGATCAGGCCCACGCCGTCCCGCACGATGCCCACGTAGGTCACGTCCTTCGGATGAATCTCGTCGCGGATCAGGCGGAACTCGAGGGGCTCCTCCACGCCGGGTCGACGGATCTTGATCGTGACGGGCGTCCCCTTTGGACCACGGAGACGCGCGGCCGTCTCGGAGATGCTCAGTCCCTTTGTAGAGACTCCGTCGACCTCGATGATCTGGTCGCCTTCGCGGATTCCCGCACGGAGAGCCGGTGTGCCTTCGAACGGGGGCTCCACCACGGTCGGCCAGCCGTTACGCATGCCGATGCGCATCCCGACTCCGCCGTATTTGCCCCGCGTCATGATCTGCAGCTCGGCGTTGTCTTCTTTCTGGATCAGCACGGTGTAAGGATCGAGGGCGCCGAGCATCGCTTGAATACCGCGCTCCACGAATCTGTCCGGGTCGATGGGCTCCACGTAGCGCTGGGCGATCTCTTCGAAGACACGCCCGAAGAGCCCGATCCCTCGGCGCACTTCGCCGTACAGGTCCTCACCGCGGCTCAGACCGACGGTGGTTGAGAGCCAGCCGCCCAGAGTGATCGCCACAAGGGCCAGCACTCCAGCCACGTTTGCCGCTTTGTGTCCGCGATCGCGCACGGAAATCGACCTCCCTGAACTAGATTTGGCCAGCCATTCGGCAGCAAGAGCCAACTACTCAAAGGATACCGCGATTCCTTGCCTCGCGTTCCACTCTTTTCCAGATCTTCTCGTGGATGGTTTGAATGGGCTGCTCGCCGTCCACCACTTCGATTCGATCTTTCTCTTTGGTCGCCAGGGCCAGGTAGCCTTGCCGAACCCTCTCTCGAAACCGGGCGCTTTCGGCCTCCATCCGGTCCGCCTGGGTGCGCAGGGAGCGCTCCCGACGGAGGGATTCCTCTACGCTGATGTCGAGAATGAATGTGACGTGTGGCACCGTGCCAATGGATCCCAGTCGGTTCGCCGTCTCCACGTCATCCAGGGCAAGCCCGCGGCCGTAGCCCTGGTAGGCGGTGGTGGAGTCGTAGAATCGATCGCAAACAACCACTGTGCCACGTTCCAGCGCCGGCCGGATTTCTTCCGCCACCATCTGAGCACGTGCGGCCTCGTACAGCAGGAGTTCCGTGACTGGGTCCATTTCTTTGAGCGTCGGGTCCAGCAGTATTTCGCGGACGCGCTCCGAGATTCGGGTGCCGCCTGGGTCACGCAAGCTCAGCACCGAGGCCCCCGCACGCTCGAGACGCCCGACCAGGAGCTCAGCCTGGGTGCTTTTGCCGCAAAAATCGATCCCTTCCAGCGTGACGAACAAGCCCTGAGGCATCCGTTTCCTCTCGCGGGCAGCTCAAGGTGCTCCCTAAGCCTGGCGAGTAACCCCAGCCTCATCGGGGAGGCGTCAGAAGGCAGAGGCTACCGCAGAGGTCGCCAACAAGACAGTCGTTCACCCCAGCAACTTCGCGTCCCTGGCACGGGATGTCGGACCAGGCCTCTGCGTTTTGAAAGCGTCACCGGCATTGTCGCCCGCACCTTTCACTCCGTGCCGTCCCTGCGAGCGCTATGCCTCCGCGCTTTTGGACGTTGAGTGCGCACGCGTTTTAGATGTCGATGAACTTCCACTTGCCGCCGCGGAACCGCCACACGTTGAGCAGCAGGCGGGTCACCTCGCCGAGCGTGTGCACGGACCAGAGGCCCAGCAGCCCGAGCCCCAGCACGAAGACCACGAACCAATTTAGCGAAATATCGATGGCTAGGCTCGTGACGATCACGATCCACATGAGCCACTTGAGGTCGCCAGCGCCGCGAAGATGGCCCATGATCACGCCTCCCAGGGCCTTCGGAATCTGCACCACGGCGAACACGTAGAGCACCTTGGCGCCCAGGGAGACGACCTGCCGGTTTCCGGTGACGAACAGGCGTACGATTTCGTCGCTGAACAGAACCAGACTGGCCACTATTCCACACACGAACACAGCGACCACGCCGTTGGCGATGTGGGCGGTCCGTTCAGCCAGCTGCCGGTCGGAGGCTCCCAGGTTGCGACCCATCAGAGTCATGGCGCCCACACCGAAGCCCATGTACACCATGCTGAGCACGCCCTGGATTCGGAGCAAGATGCCGTGGGCGGCGAGTGCGGTCACGCCGAGAAGAGCGGCGTAGCTCATCATCACGAACTGGGCGAAGGCGATCACCAGTTGCTCAACAGTGGTCGGGAAGCCGGCGTTGAACAGCCTTTTCAGACTTTCCACATTGGGCGTGGTAAGCTCACGAAATGACAGGTAGAGCACGCTTCGCCGCGAGCGCAGTAGCGCCAGCGTGACGAAAAAGCCGGTCGTGTGGGCGGTGCCTACGGCCAGCGCTGCCCCCCGTACCTCAAGCCGGGGGAAGCCGAACAAGCCGAAGATCAACAAGGGAGCCAGGACCAGGTTGAGACCGTTCACGATCAGGTTGATCAACATGCTGTAGTGCGTGTCGCCGGCCCCGCGGATGATGCCCACGGCGATGAAATTTGTGACAATGAACGGACCAAACAGGGCCACAGTGCGCAAGTATTCGACGCCGGCCGTCCGGGCCTGCACGGTGCCCTCCTGCTTGATCAGCCGAAACAGGTGAACGGCCCCGCTGTACCACACCAAGGAAAACACAAAGGCGGCGATCACCCCAATCATCAACGCCTGGCCGAGGATGTGGTTGGCCTCCCACTTCTGCCCGGCCCCGATGTGACGGGAGATGATGAGCGAGCTCCCGACCACAAAGGTCAGGAGGACCGTGAAGAAAAGGATCACGATTTGGATGGCCATCGCCACGCCGGCGAATGCGGAGGCACTGAGCTGGCCGATCAGGATCGCCTCCACCGTCCACATGATGGTCTGGGAGGACAGATCCACCACGGCCGGCAAGGAAGTCTTGAGGATGTTTTTCAGCGGCGAGAAGGTGCCTGCCTCCGCAACCGCACTGACCTGTGGATCGCCACCTGCCACACTCGGTGTCCCGGTTGTGCCAAAAGGCGTCCGACGCAGCTCTGCGCCGGACGCCCACTTTGTCCTCTGCGTTGAGTCCCCGATCCTGCGGAGCTCAGTCGTAGTACTCGAGTCCCAGGTGGGTGATCAACTCCTCGCCGCGGAGGTAGCGGAGCGTGTTCTTGAGCTTCATTAGCTGGATGAACAGGTCGTGCTCGGGGTACAGTCCAGGAGCCGTCATCGGCGACTTGAAGTAGAACGAAAGCCATTCCTGGATCCCGTACATTCCAGCCCGCTGGGCCAGATCCGTGAACAGGGCCAGGTCGAGCACGATGGGAGCAGCGAGAATCGAGTCGCGGCAAAGGAAGTCGATCTTGATTTGCATCGGGTAGCTGAGCCACCCGAAGATGTCCAGGTTGTCCCAGCCCTCCTTATTGTCGCCTCGCGGCGGATAGTAGTTGATACGCACCTTGTGATAAATGTTGCCGTAAAGCTCCGGATACAGGCTGGGCTGCAGGATGTACTCCAACACACCCAGCTTGCTTTCCTCTTTCGTCTTGAACGACTCGGGGTCGTCCAGCACTTCGCCGTCGCGGTTGCCGAGGATGTTGGTAGAGAACCAGCCTGTGAGCCCGAGCAGCCTCGCTTTCAAGCCTGGCGCCAGGATGGTCTTCATTAGCGTCTGGCCGGTCTTGTAGTCCTTGCCAGCAATCGGCACCTTCTTTTCCTTGGCCAACGCGATGAGGGCGGGGATATCGGCCGTCAGGTTCGGGGCGCCATTGACGAACGGCACACCCATCGAGATGGCCGCGTAGGCGTACAGCATGCTCGGCGCGATAGCCGGGTGGTTTTCCTTCATCGCGCGTTCGAAGCTCTCGATGTCCTGGTGAACGTCGTGGGGCGTGAGGAAAACCTCGGTGCTACCGCACCAGATCATCACCGCCCGGTCGAGCTTGTTTTCTTCTTTGAACCGGGCGATGTCGTCCATGAGTTGCTTGGCGAGGTCGTACTTGGTCGCTCCCTTCTTGACATTGGGGCCGTCCAGCCGCTTCACGTAATTGCGGTCGAACACCGCGGGCATGGGGGTGATACCTTCGAGGAAGTCTTTCACCTGGTCCAGGTGAGCCTGAGTCAAGACGCCCGCTTTCTTGGCCGACTCGTAGGCGTTCTCGTGGAAGATATCCCAGCCGGCGAACACCAAATCTTCCAGTTCGGCCAGCGGCACGAAATCTTTGATCTTGGGCACGCGATTCTCGGTGCGTTTCCCGAGGCGGATCGTGCCCATTTGGGTGAGAGAACCGTAAGGTTTCCCGAGACCGCGCCGGATCAGCTCCACACCGGCGATGAACGTCGTACCAACAGCACCCAAACCTGGAATGAGTACACCGAGCTTACCCTCTGGTTCAGCGATCTTCACACCTTTCTCTACCACCTCGCTCCCTCCTTTGGTTTAGCCGTTCCCTTGCACGGAAAGATGTACGAAAATTGCGACCTCACGGACCAGAATCTTCCAGGTGCGTTCTCACCGAGCGCTGCTCACTTGCCGCGGATTTCGCGCACCTGGTTCCGTTCATCCACAAGTACGATCCGGGGCTGCCAGCGGGCCGCTTCCTCCTCCTCCATCAGACCGTAGGCCAGGACGATAAGGCGGTCCCCGACCTGTCCGCGACGTGCCAGGGGTCCGTTCAGGCAGACCGTGCCCGAGCCCCGCTCACCCTCGATCAAGTAGGTCTCCGAACGATCTCCGTTGTTCAGATTCAGCACCTGTACGCGTTCGTTGGGCAGAAGGCCGGCGGCCTCGATCAGGTCTTTGTCGAGGGTGAGGCTACCGTCGTACTCGAGCTGGGCCTCTGTCACCCGGACGTACTGAACCTTACACTTTAGGACGTGGACCAACACGTTTCGCTCCACTTCGGTTAGTTCCGAAGGTTGACGGGTGAGGCAGGGCGTTCGCGGCTGAGTGGCCCTTCAATCCCCGTCGAAGGTTTGGTCCTCCGGGAGCTTCTCCCCTTTGCGGCCGTTTTCCATGGCCCAGATGTGGTAGAGCCGCTGCACGGCGGTCACATTGGCAAACACGGCCACGAGCAGGATCGCGGCCAGAAGAGCGACTTCGTGTATCAGCGCGCCGATGCCGAGTACCACTACCCGTTCGGCGCGTTGCATGATGCCTACTTTGCACTCGAACCCGAGCCCCTCAGCACGCGCGCGCACGTAGCTCACCATCAGGGAACCGCCGAGCGCCAGCAGGATGACCACTACGACCCAATTGCGGCCGGCGTTCAGGAAGTAGTAGCCCATCCCAAAGAACATGAAGATCTCCGAGTAGCGATCGATGGTCGAGTCGTACAGTGCGCCGAAGCGGGTCACCTTGCCCGTGCCGCGCGCCACGCGACCGTCGAAGGTGTCGAAAATTCCTCCGATGAGCAATAGGGTTCCTCCCAGGCGCAGGTGCCCGGTAGCGAAAGCAAGAGCTCCGAGGGCGTTCAATACTAGGCCGGCCGTGGTGAAGACGTTGGGGCTCACTTCGAGCCGTACGAACACGTCCACCAGCGGTTGCACAAGCTGGGCAAAGCCGCCTTTCAGGGCTTCGGATAGAATCTCAACTTTCATGTCTCGTCTAAGCTTGAGGGTTTCCGGGCTTGCTCTGCTTTTCGAAGGCGCCTTGTCCTACCTTCCACCACCAGTACAATCTCGCCCCTGGGTGGTTGCTTGCGGACCCACTCGATCAATTCGCTGAGCGGCCCGCGTTGAACTTCTTCGTGAATCTTCGTCAGTTCTCGGACGATAGCTGCCTGACGATCGCCCAGGTTCGAGAGCAAATCTTCGAGCGTACGCAGCAGGCGGTGGGGCGCCTCGTACAGCACGATGGTCCGCGTCTCCTCGCGAAGCAGGCCCAGCCGCTTTTGCCTCCCCTTTTTCGCGGGCAGAAAGCCTTCGAACACGAAACGATCCGTGGGTAAGCCCGACACGATCAGTGCGGCCACGAAGGCGGTCGGCCCCGGGATCGGCTGAACCGGAACACCCGCCTCGATGCATTGCCGCACGAGGTGGTGTGCGGGATCGGAAATGCCCGGCGTACCCGCGTCGCTCACGACCGCGGCTTTTTCCCCCGCGAGGAGACGCCGGACGATTTCAGGCGCCCGGCGCGCTTTGTTGTAGTCGTGGTAGCTTACGAGTGGTTTTTGGATCGCGTAATGCCGCAGCAGCACGCGCGTGTGTCGCGTGTCCTCGGCGGCGATAAAGTCCACTTCTTTGAGGGTCTCCAGCGCGCGCAGCGTGATGTCTTGCAGGTTGCCTATGGGGGTGCTGACCACGAACAGCACGCCCCTTTCATTCTCTTCTCTCGACGCCACCCTCCGCGCATCTGTGCCGGCGATTCCGACTCTACCGGCGCCTCCGCGTTGCTGCTTTCCCTCACAGCTCGTACTTCGCGTGGTTCATCCGCGCCTCCGGTCGCGCCGCTCGTTTGGGCAGCACGTGGCGCAGGCTCTTCCGCACGATGTCCAGCCCCTGATCCGCCTCCTCCAGGCTGAGGTTGAGGGGTGGACGGAACCGCACGGACCGCTCACCGCTCGCGAGCACGATCAGCCGGTTCTCCATCGCCTTCTGCAAGAACTTGTTGCGGAGCTCCGGCGTGGGCAGGTCGAAGGCGATGAACAGGCCTCGGCCGCGGACGTTCGTCATCTGGCCGTCGGTCTCCGACGCGATGTCCTGCAGGCCCTGGAGCAGCCG
This sequence comes from uncultured Cytophagia bacterium, assembly GCA_964464205.1. Lineage (GTDB taxonomy): Bacteria > Zhuqueibacterota > Zhuqueibacteria > Oleimicrobiales > Geothermoviventaceae > Zestofontihabitans. Next base: position 4,899 of record CAYXFI010000047.1, on the reverse strand, counting down.
TTCACCCACCCGGGCTGCATTCTCGATCAGCTTTTCTTCGTGGATGATCTCCAAAATCCGCGTGAAGCGGATCATGTCCACGAGGTTCCCGCCCCAGGTGGAATTGATGCGGCTGGATTCCTCGAAGACGTTTTTCGGGACTTCGTCGATCCGGCGGCTCGCCAGAATTCCGCACACCTGCGTTTTCTTGCCGAAAGCCATGATGTCCGGCTGCACGCCGAAGTGCTCGTGGGCCCACATCTTGCCGGTGAGTCCCACCCCAGTCTGCACCTCATCGAAGATGAGCAGGATCTCGTGTTCGTCGCAGATCTTGCGCAGCTCGCGGAAGAACTCCGGCCGAAAGTGATTGTCCCCGCCTTCTCCTTGGATCGGCTCGATGATGAGCGCGGCAATGTCGTCCGGATCCTCAGCAATGGCCTGTCGAATCTGGCGGAGACTGATCTCCTCGGCCTCCTTCACCCTGGCCAGGTTTTCCTCATTTAATGGGAAAATGATCTTCGGATTGAGGACCCGCGGCCAGTTGAACTTGGGAAAGTACATGTACTTGCGCGGGTCGCTGGTGTTTGTCAGCGAAAGGGTGTACCCGCTCCGCCCGTGAAACGCCTCGCGGAAGTGGATGACCTTGGTGCCCTTTTCGACCGTGTATCCCTTCTCGAAATTCTTGCGGACCTTCCAGTCGAAAGCGGCCTTCAGGGCGTTCTCCACGGCGAGGGCGCCGCCGTCGATCAGGAAAAGGTGGGGAAGGTAGTCCGGAATCGCGTATCTGGAGAAAGTCTCCACGAACTCGGCCATCTCCACCGTGTAGAAATCGGAGTTCGACGGTTTGTTGATGGCCGCCCGAAGCAATTTCTTCTTGATGTCAGGTGTGCGCAGTTTCGGGTGATTGTGACCGATCGGTGCCGTGGCGAAATAGGTGAAGAAATCCAGGTACTTCTTCCCGGTGATAGCGTCAACGAGAAAGGAACCTTTGCTCCTTTCCAGGTCGACGACGATGTCGAAGCCGTCGACGAGCATGTGTTTGCGCAATACATCGTGAACCTGACTCGGTAGAATCTGCAGCATCCGCTCCTCCACGTACTGGTGCGCCCCGATGGCGAGGGGACGCGACGGTGTACAGGAGAAACGGCCCTCAAATGAGAGCCGTTTCTGATTGTTGGGACCGTTTCACCGGTTATCGATCTGGGCCCTCTGCAGACGCCCGGAGAAGTCGACGTAGACCGTCTTGATCTCGGAGAAGAAGTCGTACACGGTCCAGCCGCCTTCCCGGTGGCCGTTGCCCGTTTCCTTCACGCCGCCGAAGGGCATGTGGCATTCGGCCCCGATGGTCGGACCATTGATGTAGGTGATCCCGGCTTCGATGTCGCGCGTCGCCTTGTAGGCCGCGTTGACGTCCTGCGTGTAGATCGAGGAGGACAGGCCGTACTTGGTGCCGTTGAGCACTTCAATGGCCTCGTCCAGCGAGCGGACTTTGATGACGCTGAGAACGGGGCCGAAGATCTCTTCCTGGGCGATCCGCATGTTTGGTTTCACATCCACGAAGATCGTGGGCGCGTAGAACCACCCCTTCTTGCACTCGCCCTCCTCGTAGAAGTGGCCGCCCAGCACCAGTTTGGCACCTTCTTCCTGCCCGATCTTCACGTAGTTGTGGATGATCTCGCGCTGGCCCTGATTGATCACCGGGCCCATCTGCACCGATTCGTCCAGCCCATTGCCAATTTTGATCTTCTTGGCGGCATCCACAAGCATGTCCACGAACTTGTCGTGGATCTTCTCGTGGAGGATGAGGCGGCTGGTAGCGGTGCAGCGCTGCCCGGTGGTCCCAAAGGCGCCCCACAGCACACCTTCGAGCGCCAGTTCCAGGTTGGCGTCGTCCATCACGATCTGAGCGTTTTTGCCTCCCAGTTCCAAGCTGACCCGTTTGAGGTCCTTGCCGGCCTCGGCGTTGATGATCTTCCCCACGGCTGAGGATCCCGTGAAGGAGATCAGGTCGATGTCCGGGTGGGTGACGATGGCCATGCCTACGGTGCTTCCTCCGCCGTGCACCAGGTTGATCGCCTCCGGCATCACGCCGGCTTCAAGGAGGATCTCCACCAGCACCGTGGCCGTGGCCGGAGTGTCGCTGGCTGGTTTGAACACCACAGTATTCCCGCACAGCAGCGCGGGAAAGATCTTCCACGACGGAATGGCCATCGGGAAATTCCACGGGGTGATCACCCCGGCCACGCCGATGGGCATGCGCATGGTCATGTTGAACTTGTTGGGCAGTTCGGAGGGGACCGTGTGCCCGAAGAGCCTCCGGCCTTCTCCGAACGCGTAGTAGGCGGTATCGATGCCTTCCTGCACGTCGCCGCGCGTCTCGTCCAGGATCTTGCCCATCTCGCGGGTCATCAGGCGAGCGATCTCCTCTTTTCGCTCCACCATGATGTCCGCAGCTCGCTTCATGATCTCGCCCCGTTCCGGGGCGGGAATGGCTTTCCACTTCGGAAACGCGCGGCGCGCCGCCGCAACGGCCTCATCGACATCTTCTTTTCCCGATTTCGGGAATGTACCTATGACCTCATCCCAGTTGGCGGGGTTGCGGTTCTCGAACGTCTCGCCGCTTTTGGCATCTACCCATTTGCCTCCGATGAAATTCTGATATTTCTTTGGCATCGGTCCCTCGTAGGCTTGTCCAACTTCTTGGTTTTCAAGCCGTTTATTTTAGCAAAACCCCGGCTAAAAGTCAAGGTCATTCCCCGGCCGCCGGGAGGCGGTTGCGACGTCCACCCGTAGGTGTCCGCCCCGCGCGGACGCTGAACCCTGCCGGCTCAGCCCTTCACGCAAAAAGCCCGGTGATTGCCACCGGGCCCTGAGTGCGCGACCGATCGGCTGCCGACCGAACGGACCTGCTGGAACCGACACTGCCTTGAGGAACTACCCCTGGATGCCCACCAGGTAGCCGAAGCGCTTGGTGAATTCCTCCGGGGTCATCTTTGCGACCTTGGCCAGCCTGGCCAGCTCTTCCTTGTCCTCGAAGTCTTCGCGTTTCAGGCGGATCATGTAGTTGCGCGCGACCTGGTACGACTCCGTGCGCACGTCGACCATTCGCACGCGGGTTTTGCCCGTCTCCGGGTCGATCATGTCTTCGAAGCGGATGGGCATGAGCTTGCCCGCGTCGACGCAGATCAGCGCACCACCCCGATCTTCGGGGCTGAGGTTCAGCAGGTAGCGGACCGCGCTGTAGCCGAGGTCGCGCGTGTACTCCTGGTCGAAGGGGATCGGAGGGGCGGAGCGCAGCTCGTAGCCGATAGTGATCTCCACGATCTGGATCTTGTCGCCTCGCTCGGCGAAGCGCCGCTCGATCTCGAGCTTCAGCACCTTGCCGAGCTCTACCTCCGCCAGCCGGATGTTGCCGAAGTCGTCGTACTCCAAAATCATGCCCGGGATCTTGGCCAGCTCCTCCTCGCTGAAGTGCTCGGCGATCCCCTCGGCGATCACGCAAAGTCCGTCCTCACGCCCTCGGGCTTTTCGCTTGATGATGGCCCCCTCCAGTACGTCGCAAACCTCTTTGATCGTGATCTGCTTGCTGCCGAATTCCTCAGCGATGATTGTGAGGGTGGCTCCGGCGGCTTTACCAATGCCCAGCGCGAGGTGACCCGCCTTTCGGCCCATTGAGACGACGATGTACCAGCGATTGGTGGTGCGGCTATCCTCCATCAGGTTGCGCACGAGTTGGGCGCCCAGATGGCGAGCAGTCTGGTAGCCGAATGTGGGTAGATTCCCGGGCAGGGGCAAATCGTTGTCGATGGTCTTCGGTACGTGGGCGATTTTCACTCGGGTACCCGGATTCGACGCAATGACGCTGGCTGCGTAGGCGGTGTCGTCACCGCCGATGGTGATCAGATAATCGAGACCAAGCTCGTTCAGCGCTTTGACCGTGTTGCGCATGCGCTCTTCGGTCTTCGTCGGATTGGCCCGCGAGGTCCGGAGGATCGAGCCTCCTTCGAAGTGGATTCGGGAGACGTCTTCGATCTGCAACGGACGCACGTGGGAAGTGTCACCCTTCTCCAGCCATTTGTAGCCATCCAGGATTCCGATGACTTCCAGGCCATTCTCAATGGCTTCGATGGTGGCCGCACTGATGACGCCGTTGATCCCCGGTGCCGGTCCTCCTCCGACCAGGATGCCCAGTCGTCCCTGTCGAACCTTTGCCATTGTGCCAGGCCTCCTCGTTTGGTTCAGGTCTGCCTCTCTCGCACGGGTCGTCGACCACATCAAGCCCGGCTGTGTTCCTGCGGGTTCCGGCGTTGCGAGGGTTTCGCCCCGCGTCGGGTCTACGAATTACCCCCAGCGCGTGGCTCTTCGCCGCACCACTCACTGGGGGTAACGGTACTTCCGCTGGATATCGATTTCCGTGCTGCGTGGCAGGGAGCGGTCGCGGCAGGACGAGGTCCCTTCCACCCTCCGCGCTCCCACCCCGATGCGCCTCGTCCGCAAACTGCAGGTCTAAGGGGAACGGTCCCAGCCGGGCCTGATTGTTTGCCTGTTACCGGTAGAAATGTAAACAATCTTGCGTGGAAAAGCAACAACTGCTCAACCGTGGAGGCCCGAACTCCCGGAAACCGTCATTGGATCTGGTTCTCCGGCACGGGGGAAGGCCGTTCTTGGGCTCGCTGCGTATGTTTGATGGCCAGAATCCCTCGCAGCAGTCTTTCACAGTTCCGCAAATGAGCGCCAGCAAGTCGTGCGCTGGGTGCTGTGCCGCTGCGAGCGTGAGCACCTATTTCGCCCGCGCAGCGCCGACTCTACGGGTGTCCCGGATCCCTGATTGGAGCCGAAGCCGCCCTTCGGAAGCCCGGACGCGTGCGAGGCTTCGCAAGGGTTCTCCCGTACGTGCCCTCTGACGAGCACGGGTGGTGT
>CAYXFI010000046.1:0-16150 GCA_964464205.1 uncultured Cytophagia bacterium | reverse complement strand
GAGAGCCATTCCGCGAGCCAATTGACCATTGGTCAAAGGTTTCATTGCCACCGAGAGCGTCGGATCCGTCAGAGCTTTTGGCCTTACTAGCTTATGGGCGTATGCCAGCCGTCTTACTGGCTGGTTTCTATCTTCCGGAACAAGAAGCCCAGTACTTGGGAAGCAGGATACACGCCACACACCTTCATCCGGCCGAGGGGCAACGATGTCATATCAGCAAAGCGGTTCCGCGTTTGTATCCTCGCTTATCTTCAGAAACCAGGAGTTCTAGAAACCCGGTCGAAAACTCCTTTGCATGACTCCTCTTTCTGCGTTATGTCCGTGCTGGCTACCAGATGTAGTGAGCAGAAGCTACGGAGCCAGCCTGATGTTCAATCCTCGCAAGCCGGAAAGGGATCTCTTCAGTGTGGCCAGGCAGTTTGCCCACATTGTGGGCAAGGATTCGTTTTACATGTTCCTGGCCGAGCACGGGCACAAGTTCATCCGGGATGAGGATTTTGCCGATTTCTATCATCCCACCGAGGGTCGTCCCAGCGTGCCGCCCTCGATTCTGATGCGCACGCTGCTGTTGCAGATGTACGATCGGGTGAGCGACGAGGAGGCCACCAGCCGGGTGCGCACGGATCTGTCGTGGAAGGCAGCGCTGGACCTTGCCCCGGAGGAGATTCCCTTCACCGCAAAGAGCACGCTGGTGGTGTTTCGGGCCAAGCTTCTGGCCTCGGGGCGGGCCAGGGAGCTCTTCGAGCGGATCGTGCGCCAGATCGAGGCTTACTTCAGCTTGAGGAAGCGGGGTCCTGCGGGCAGGAAGCGCATTGCCCTGGACACCACGCCGGTGTTCGGTCGGGAGGGTGGGAAGTACGTGTTCAATCCCCTGCCCGACCTCCTGAAACACATTCCGACACGTGCGGCCACAGCTCTGCAGTACGAGGCCGCGGGCCGGACACAAAGGCGCGCCTTCGGGCACGGGACATATCGGCCATCCGACTGATGTCCGCACTGAGACGAGACCTGGCACGAGTAGAGATCTTTCAAGCGCCCGTCCAACAGGTGATGGGTCGCGCCTTGCGACGGATACACAAGCACCAAACAACGACAAAGCCGGGCAAGGGTCAGGCGCAAACCGCCTGACAAAAGACAGCTTCTATTTCTGCGGAACCGTTGCACGGTGCGTCGGGACAGTACATTGTCTTACGCTCTACCCGCGTTGGTCTTCTTGAACCTCAACGACGTGCCCCCGCCGCTCCATACCGCCTGCCTAGTCGCAAGCCCCAAAGCTTCGCTCCTGAGAGAGTCGTCCCCCTCTTCTGCCTGTTAGTGGATCTTCAAAGGACGTGCCAACGCGACATCTTGCACGGACAAGCTTGTTTCCATTAAGGTTACGACCAATTGCCTATTCCCACTTGGGGAGGGAGATTGTTGGCCCAGCCATGCAGTTCAGCACCAAACTGTTCAAAGAAACCAACACACCCAGATTCCGCCGGGTCCGTACGACCGGCGCAAGCTACATGGAAAGCTCTCCCCCGCGTGAGTCATCTTGCAAGGCGGCTCCTCACCAACTGATTCAAATAGGATCGATTCACTCCCAAAAGCTTCGCTGCCTTCGTCTGGTTGTTGTCGCAGAGGGAAAGGACATAGGATATGTACCCCCGCTTGAATTCCTCCACGGCCTCCCGGAGAGGTCTGATCATCGGTGAGAACTCACCGCCTGGCGTAAGTCTGTGATCCCTCATGTCCACATCAATGACTTCCCCATCCTGCAAAATCACCGAGCGCTCGATGATGTTGCGCAGCTCGCGGACGTTGCCGGGAAAGCTGTAGAGCTCGAGCCGTGCGAGCGCGGCGGGGGAAAGGCGTTTCGGCGGGAGTCCCAGTTCTTCGCAGACCACGTCCACGAAATGCTGGGCGAGGATTGGGATGTCTTCCCTCCTTTCGCGCAGCGGTGGAAGTTCGATCTCCACCTGGTTGATGCGATAGTACAGATCCTGGCGGAAACGCCCCTCCTCCACGAGCTTGGCCAGATCCTGGTGCGTCGCGGCGATGACCCTCACGTCCACCCGGAGTGTCTCGGTCCCTCCGACCCGTTGGAACTCCCGGTTCTCGAGGAAACGCAGCATCTTGGCTTGCAGGCTGAGAGGCATGTCGCCGATTTCGTCGAGGAACAGGGTACCACCGTCGGCGACTTCCAGCTTGCCGCGCTGGCTTTTCACCGCGCCGGTGAAGGCGCCGCGCACGTGACCGAAGAGCTCCGACTCGAGCAGCGTCTCCGGAATGGCCGCGCAGTTGATCGCCACGAACGGGCCGTCCGCGCGCTTGCTCAGTGCGTGCACCTGCTCAGCTAGGACCTCCTTGCCCGTGCCCGACTCGCCGCAAATGAGGATCGTCAGATCGGTGCGGGCCACGCGTTCGATCACGTCCTGCAACTGACGCATCCGTGGATTCCGGCTCTGCACAAAGGTACGCCCGTGCTTCAACCGCTCGATGAGCCGGCCCCGCTCTTCGCGCAGACGAACCGTCTCCTCCACGTTCCGAACCACCGCGACGAGCTGCGCCAGGTCGATGGGCTTGCGCAGGAAGTGGTACGCACCCGACTTGATGGCCTCCACGGCCACGTCGTACTCACCCATGCCCGTGATCATGATCACCGGCAGGCCGGGATACTCCCGGCGAATCTCTTTCAGCACCTCGAGGCCGTCTGCTCCTCCCTCCAGCTTGTAGTCGAGAAGGAAGGCGAGCCAGGCGCGCGCCTCGATGGCCGCCCGTGCTTCCTCCACAGCAGTCGTGACACGGACCTCGTATCCGTTTTCTTCCAGGGCTTCTACCGCATCCTCAACGGAGAACGGATCATCGTCCAGCACGAGAATGTGGTGGGACATCTCCTCCTCCGGGCTCGGCGCCTGGGACGCCCGTACCAGCGCTCACCGGGTCAACCAAACCAAACACCGAGGCGCACAAACTGTTAGATTTTCCCAACAGCGGACGCATTGTCTCTTCGCTCGGACCTAGACCGTTTCCGGAACTGTAGTGCAAGCAGCGACTGGCACCAGCCAAGCAGTGGCCGTATCGCCTGAAAAACCAAAGCGCTGTGCAGTTCGGAAGTTCGTTCGGCACAGAACAGATCAGGCCCCGTGTTTTCTCCGTCGTTTCTGAGTAAACTTGATGTTCAAGATACTTTGTGGCTTGCAATGATTGTTCCAGGGATGAGCGGGACCGATGCGCTGAAAATCCTAACTCGCCTTGAAACGAAGAGCGTCCGTCACCGAGACGAAAGCCAAACGCCAGCGCGCGAAGAATTCTTCCAACGCCCACTGGTCCGCCGACACAATGACCGTCGTCAATGAGACATCACTCGGTCCTCGGAGCTCACTGGGTAGCTGCAAGGCCTACGCAGAGAACTGTCAGAAACCGCAGGGGCGCAGCCATCGCCGAGAGCTTCGCAGAGGTGCGCAACTGCTCTTGGCCGGGCGAATTGCACAACGCGAAAGCCCGTCAACCATTTCTTTCCTATTCGTCCACTCCCGATACTACAAACGATCCCATCTCCGCCCTCGCGGCGCATCTTCGTTTGGGCGACTCTAGATCCCCACAAGGCCACGGCAATACGTCGCCTCCGGCTTCCTCTGCACCCAGCCCTGCGTCCCCCGCGTCGTTGCGGTTGGACGTTCTTCCTTCGCAAGCCCCTCAAAGCCGTGCCGGCTCGTCGGGCCCCAGAAGCCTGCTGTTCAGTCCGGCCCTGCTCCAAGCGCCACTCGAAAAGAGCAAGAGCTGGGGTCTGTAGTCAGTCTGCGAACCCCGCAGTCTCACTATCGACGCTCAAGCTCACAGACCAACGAGATCCCGACGTCTCAGCCTTCCTCACCGACAATGCGAGGGATGCGTAGCTGGAAAGTCGTCCCCACTCCCTCTTCCGTCCGCACGCGGATTTCGCCCCCATGCAGCCGCACGAAGGTCTTGACGATGTTCAGCCCCAGACCCAACCCCATCGCCTCGGACGGGCTGATCTCCCTCAAGTCCTCCAACCAGGCTTTCACTTGCTCCGGATTCATACCCTCTCCGTTGTCCGACACCTCGAAGAGCACGTCGAATCCCTTCGCCAGGCTGCGAACCACTACTTGCCCAACCTCTTTCCCACTGCGACGCACCGACTCAACGCCGTTCGTCACCAGATTCACGAGCACCCGGACCAGTTTCTCCCGGTCGGCAACCATGCGGACATCGGCGGCCCCGTCCTCCACCCGGATGGTGATGTCTTCTCGCCGCCAGCGCTCCTCCAGCGCTTCGATGTAAGCGCGCAGCTCTGTCATCAGCTCGCGTTCGCGGAAACGGGAAAGCTCCAACTGGACCTGGCCGCGCTCGATCCGTGCCGATGCAAGGATGTTCAGCACCATGTCCTCCATCAGCCGAACCGCCACGAGTGCGCGGCGCAGGGGTCGGACCGCTCTCTCCGGGCAGGTGCCATAGGTACCCACCATGAGGTTCTCCAGAGGTCCCCTCAGGGCGGTCAGTAGCTTGTTGAGGTCATGTCCGAGCACCTGGAGCATCATGGCTCTCATCTGGCTGATCTGCTCCTGCTCGCGCTTCGCACCCCGCTCGCGCACCACCTGGTCCACGAGGTGCGCCAGACTTCGGCTCATCTTGTTGAAGCTCTGGGCGAGACGGCTAACCTCGTCCCGCCCGTCCACTTCCACCTCTCCGCCCCACTGGCCGACTGCGATCCGCTCCGCTTCTCGCGTGAGATGCGACAACGTGCTCAGCACCCTTCGGGTTCGGGACGAAACCACCAGAATCGTGCCTCCAAGCGCCAGGATGGACAGGAACACGTGAGCGACCAGGATTTTGCGGATCAAGCCGGCCTCGAACGCCGACAGGTTCGTGTAAACCGCGACGGTCGACCTCATGTCGCCTTCGAAAAACCTGGAGCAGGTGAGAAGCCAGCTCTCGCCAGTGCGAGTGCGCAACACGATCGAGCAGCCGCAATCCGCGCATTCCTCTAGCTCACGCCAGCCAGGAAAGAGCCGCGAGCAGTGCTGATTGGTCCAGCGGGCCTGGGTGCTGTAAATGATCACACCATCCTTCCGAACGATGAGCAGCCCCTGAGGGGCTCGTAGCGAGAGTCGACTCGCGGCGTCCCGCATCGTCTTCCGGAGGCTCAGCAGAATCGCGAAGATACGTGCGCCAGGCTCATTCTCTCCGGGCTCTCCGTACCGAAGAAGATACCAGTACACGAAGTCCCCCCGGAGCGGGTACCACCCCAACAGGCCGTACCGCCCCAGCCGCCCATTGCGAATCAGCCTATCGGCCATCAGATCGTACGGCTCGTCCAGTGTTCTCGAAGGTTCAAACACCAGGTGGTTGAGCAGCACCCGGTGACCAAAGGCAACTTCGAGCGTCCCGTCAGGCCAGTAGACGAGCATCCGTTCAACGACGTCTCGCGCTGAATGGAGTCGAACCCTCAGCCACTCGCGCATCCGTGAGGCCGCCTCTTCCGGGCTCGAGGCTTCCTGCAAAGCGAGCCCATACCTAAAGTCGTAGGTTCCCACCAATTGGGTGATGAAATCCCCAACAGCGCCCCGCCAGGCCTCCTCGAAGCGGGCAAGTGCTCGCTCGTTGTACCGGGCGTACAGGCGTTGATTCCAGCGGGTTACGCCGTACCAGAAGAGCACGGTGGAACCAGCCGCCAGCAGCACCAGAATGACCACGATCTGCGCCAGCAAGCGGGCGACGAGGCTGTCCCTAATCCTTCCGAATCCAAACATACTTGAAAAAGTGCGCGCTCAGTGGGTTGACCGACAGTTCGAGATTCACCATACTTCTCCGCCACACGTAGTGGTTGAGCTCCACGAAGAGGGGAAGACAAACTCCGTCAAGCTCCAGTTGCCGGCTGAGTTCGCAAGCCAGCTCGTGCCGTTTCCCCCTGTCAAACTCTTGAAGATAAAGAAGGTACAGGGAGTCGAAGCGGGCGCTTCGATAGCCCCACGGCGAGACCGGTGAATAGAAACACCGGAAGATGTTGGCCCCGTCCGGATAGCACGCCTGGCACGAGAAATAGACCACGTCGCAAGAATCGGCGTCTGCGGCCAAGCGATAGCGCCAGCACCGCGACCGGAGCCTTCTGTAGGCCGGCTCGGTGAGCGGCACATCCGGTCGACCGAGGGGGAAATGCATCACAACTGGTGGACACGTCCGAATGACACGCGATGGCGCACGCCAGTCGAACGAAAACGGCGGGCACGGTCCATCCGAAAGGGCTGGTGGAACCGCCGACTTCAGCTCCAAATGCCCAGGTTCATGGCCAAGGATCTCGACGGGTCGGAACGTGGAATAGAAAGCCCTGCGGAGAGAAGCGTGGCGTTGAAACGGACCATCGCGGTGGAAATTGGTCACGGCGAGCACGCTGCCCAGCATCACCACGCTGTCCACCGCAAAATGCTGGTGGAGATCCGAATCGCGCACCTTCCAACAGGTACTGGGCCTCTCTTCCAGGTCGAAGTCAAGAACCCCGGAAAGCAGTAGTTCGAGCGGCGCCCCGGACGGGGGCATGGGAAAAGCGACGATCTCGTCGAGGAAAGGCAAAGGGTTTCCACGTCGATCTCTGCCCCAGTAGTTTTCGTTCCGGACCAGCCGCAGGCGGGTACCGGGCACCCATTCCAGCAGTCGAAAAGGCCCGGTGCCCACCGGATTGTAGCCGAACCATTCGCCGTAGTACTCCACCGCCTCCTTGGGCACGATGTACCCCGCCACGGTGGCCAGGACGTAGGGGAAATGGAAAACGGGAAACTTCAAGTGAAAGGCAATCGTCCGCGGCGGACGCAGCTCGATGCCCCTGACATGCTCAGTCAGACCGCGCCGAAACTCCTCCGCGCCGTCGATCACCCACAATTCCATCCAGGCGCACGACTCTTTGGGCCCCCGAATGCCCCGCTCGAAGGAGTAACGCACGTCCTCGATCGTCACCTCGCGACCGAGACCTAACGGGAAGCAGGGGTTGTCTTGAAAGCGCACCCCTTTCCTCAGGGTAAAGACGTACGTGCGTCCGGCGTCCTCAACCGACCAGCTCTCGGCGAGACAAGGAATTGGCTCCAAGGTATGAGGTTCCAGCTGCAGCAGTCCTTCGTAAATCTGCTCCGCTATTTCCCTGTCCGCGAGACTTCGTACGTGGAGAGGATCGAGATCGTGATCCGGGAGGTTCCGATTGTAGGTAAGCCTTCCCCCGTAGCGGGGCACGTCCCCCTCGCGCTGGCAGCCGCTCGCCATGAGAGCGGCAACCAACAGTAGACAAACCTCCGCCCGCATCCGCCGCGACCGCGCGGTGCCCCCACCGCACCCCATTGTTTTGACTGTTGCCGAAAGCACTACAGGCGAACTCCCGGGAGCTCGCCACCGAAAGTCATGTCGGCACAGAAGCCAACCGATTTCTCCCGGGCCGTGCAGACACTGACTTCGCCGCGGTCATCCGCGCGCCCTGCCCCGCAGGCTACAGCGTTCTCCTCCCGCCCAACCCCCTTACCCGCAGATCTCCCCTGCACCCTGACTCACAATCTGCACAGCATCCCTGCACGCGCCCCACAGCCTCTCCGCCGGTGGCAAACCCCCCTCCCTTCTCTGCCGATCGCCTCATCCCGTCGCCGATTGTATTCCCACACGGACGACCGCTGTACCCCACGTAGTGGGTTTCAACGGCCTATCCACACGCCGCTCGGCTGGCTGCGCTCCATCACCACAGTGACAGGCGGCGGCCCCGGTTCTCCGTGCGAACCTGTTCTCTCACTGCAGCGGTCCTTTCACGGTGAAGCAGCCGTCGCTCACAGGAGGCCTCCCACATCTTGAGGCTAACGGAATCCCACGAAGAAGCCCGAAGCGTCATCGTCAGAGGAATGTGAAGCCCCAGCCAGTACGGGTCATCCCAAAAGCATGACCGCCCGTCGGAACAGGTCCATCACGGTTGACGGGTAGATGCCCAGATACAAAACCGCCAGGGTAGCAACCGCGAGACCCACGGCCACAGCGGGCACCACGGAGACCTCGCTTACCTCACCTTCAGGTTCGCGCATGTACATGTACACGACGACGCGCAGGTAGTAGTAGACGGAGATCATCGAATTCACAACGCCGATGATCACGAGCCACAGATAACCGCTCTTCAGAGCGGCGCTGAACACGTAGAACTTGGCCATGAAGCCAGCTGTGGGAGGAATCCCCGCCAGGGCAAACATGAACACCGCCATCGCGACTCCGAGCAGGGGTTTGCGGTACCCCAACCCGGCCATCCGGGCGATGTCCTGCACCTCACCCTCCCGGTCGGAGAGCGCCGACAATACCCCGAACGCGCCGATGTTCATGAATGCGTACACAAGCAAGTAGAAGAGCACGCTGGAGGAAGTGAGCTCGTTCGCGGCCACGATCCCCACAAGGATGTAGCCCGCGTGGGCAATGGACGAGTAGGCGAGCATTCGCTTCACATTGTCCTGCACGACCGCAATCACGTTCCCGACCGTCATGGTCAGAACCGCCAGAATCCACAACAGGCCGGCCCAGTTGGCAGCATCCTGGCCCACAGCACCAAGCAGCACACGAGTCAGCGCCGCGAAGGCCGCCGCTTTGGAACCGGTGGCCATGAACCCCGATACCGGCGCCGGCGCCCCCTGATACACATCGGGAGTCCACATGTGAAAGGGAACGAGCGCGATCTTGAAACCGAAACCGACCAGCAGCATCAACAGACCAAAGCCGAACAGAGCGCCGGCCCGGCCATCGCCCCCTCGGATGAACTGGCTGATGCTCTCCAGATCCAAGCTGCCGGTGGAACCGTAGACCAGAGCCACACCGTACAGAAAGAAACCGGTGGCAAAGGCACCGAGCACGAAATACTTCAGCGCCGCCTCAAGCGAGTGAAGCTGAGAACGCCGCTGGCCCGCCAGCACGTAAAGGGAAACGGACAACGTCTCCAGCCCGACGAACACCATCACCAGATTCGTGGCCGAGGCGAGGAGCATCATCCCCAGCGTTGCGAAGAGTATGAGTGCCAAGTAGTCGGCGTACAGTAAGTACCCCCTTTCCAGGTGGTTCAACGACAGAAGAATCGTGAGGGCGGCGGCAGCCAGAAAGATGAATGTGAAACTGATTCCGAAGGTATCCAGCGAAACCATGCCAGCAAATCCGGTAGCTGAATGGCTCCACGACCTCACCGCGAGCACAAAGCCAACAGCCAGTGTGGCCAGGGCCAGGGTCACACAGGCCGTCACGTTCCGCCGGAGACGCGTGACGGCAACGGCCAAAAGCAGTAGTCCGCCGCCTGCCAGGGCAAGATGTGGGGCGATGCTAACCCAGTTCAAAGAGGGGATTTCCAAACTCATTCGTGCGCTTCCTCCGCGGGAATTCGGATTCCAGCTTCCTCGAACGGAACAGAATGCTGAGCCGCGTAACGCCTGGTTTCCACCCTCTCGAGCAGAGCTTTGACGGAGGCTTCCGTCTTTTTCAGGAAAGGTCTGGGGTACACGCCGATCAAGAAGATGAACGCCACAATTGGCACGAGAACCGCGATCTCGCGAGCGTTCAAGTCGGGCAGCTTCTGATTCTCCGGTTTGTCACAGGGTCCGAACATCACCCGCTGGTACATCCACAGCATGTAGACGGCGGCGAGAATCACGCCCGTTGCCGCCAGGATCGCGTACACTCGATTGCTCAGGAAGGTGCCCACGAGCACCAGAAACTCACCCACGAAGCCGTTCAGCCCGGGCAGTCCAATCGACGAAAGGGTGACGATCATGAAGAAGGTAGCGAACACCGGCATGGGACGGGCCAGTCCGCCAAACTCGGCGATCAACCGTGTGTGCCGGCGCTCGTAGATCATGCCGACGATCAAGAACAGCGCCCCGGTGGACAACCCGTGGTTGATCATCTGCAGGATCCCGCCCTGGAGACCCTGGACCGTCAGCGCGAAGGTGCCCAACACGACGAAGCCGAGGTGACTCACGCTCGAGTAGGCGACCAGCTTCTTCACGTCGGGCTGGACCATTGCGACCAGGGCGCCGTAGATAATACCGATGATGGCCAGCACGGAGATCAACGGCACGAACTGATGACTGGCATCCGGAAACAGCGGTAGACAGAACCTCAGGTAGCCGTAGGTCCCCATCTTCAGCAGCACACCAGCCAGAATCACGCTGCCAGCCGTCGGCGCCTCTACGTGCGCGTCAGGCAGCCACGTGTGGAACGGGAAGATCGGCACCTTGATCGCGAAACTGAGGGCGAACGCCAGAAACATCCACACCTGCAGGTGGGCGGGAATGCCCACCGCCAGTAGCTTCTCAAGATCGAACGTGTAGACGCCCGTGACCCTGTGGTTGTAGAAGTAGAGCCACAAAATGGCCACCAGCATAAATAGGCTGCCCACCATCGTGTAGATGAAGAACTTGATCGCGGCGTAGATGCGCCGCTCACCGCCCCAGACACCGATGATCAGGTACATCGGAATCAGCATGGCCTCCCAGAACACGTAGAAGAGAACCAGGTCGAGGGCGGTGAATACGCCCAGCATGCCCGCCTCGAGCAGCAGCATGCTGATGTGGAACTCTTTCACCCGCTTCGTGATGGCCGTCCACGAAGACAGGATCGTGATCGGCATGATGAAAGTGGTCAACAGAACGAGCAGGATGCTGATCCCGTCCACGCCGAGCTTGTAAGAAATCCCGTAGGCGGGAATCCACTTGGCCTCTTCCACAAACTGGAATCCTGCCACGCTATTGTCGAACCGGAAGTAGAGCGGGAGCGAGATCAGGAAGACGACCAGGGTGAGACCCAGCGTGAACCAGCGGATGGCATTCGGCCTCTCCTTCGGCACGAATAGCAGGGCAATCGCACCGAGCACAGGCAAGAAGATGATGGTCGAAAGAATGGGAAAACCCAACGCGTTCATCTCCATTCAGTCCCTATTTCTGACAACCGTTCGGAAGTGGTGATCCCTATCGGGGGGCTTCGCTCAGCGCACCAGAAAATAGCCCACGATCAGCACGGCTCCGATCAGCACGCCAAGAGCATAGTTCTGCACGAGGCCCGTCTCGGTCCGGCGTAGTCGCTGCGCCGCGCGTTCCACCACAGTAGCCGCCCCGTTCACCGCACCGTCCACGATCTTCACATCGAAGAATCGCCACAGGAAGCCGTTCGAGAGCTTGTAGATCGGCTGCACGACGAGAGCGTCGTAGATCTCGTCCACGTAGTACTTGTTGAGCAGCAGTCGGTAGATCCCCGGTAGCCGCCTGGCGAGGGCCTTCGGGCGTTCGGGGTCGCGGATGTAGAAAGCGTAGGCCACCGCGATCCCGGCGAGCGCCACAGCGACGCTCAGGGCCATGAGCGTCAATTCCGTGCTCGGGGAGTGCTCCGCCGCGTGTTGCGCCGCGGCATGGCCGTATCGCTCAAAGACCGGAGCGAGGAAATGTTCGAAAACCGGTTCTCCGCCCAGCACTTTGGGGATCCCCACGTAGCCGCCAATGACCGACAGAACTGCAAGGATGGTCAGCGGCACCGTCATCACCGGCGGTGACTCGTGCACGTGGTGCGAAAGCTCGGCCGGCACCCGCGAGCTCCCGTGGAACGTCAGGTAAATCAAGCGCATCATGTAGAAAGCCGTGAGCCCGGCGGCGGCCCACCCCACGGCCCAGATCCAGGTACGGCCGTAGGGACTGCTGAAGCTCTGCCACAGGATCTCGTCCTTGGAGAAGAACCCACTGAACAACGGCACTCCCGCAATCGCCAGAGTGCCCATCAACATCGTCCAGTAGGTGATGGGCATGTGCTGCTTCAATCCGCCCATCTTGCGCATGTCGGTCTCCCCCGCGAGGGCATGCATCACGCTGCCCGCCCCGAGGAATAGCAAGGCCTTGAAGAACGCGTGAGTCATGAGGTGAAAGATGCCCGCAGCGAAGGCCCCCACCCCTGCGCCCACAAACATGTAGCCGAGCTGGCTGATCGTGGAATATGCCAACACTCGCTTGATGTCGTTGTTCACCAGCGCGATGGACGCCGCGAAGATCGCCGTGAACACCCCGATGGACGCGACCACGAGGAGGGAATTAGGAGCCAGAAGGAAGAGCACGTGGGAGCGCGCGACCATGTACACACCGGCCGTCACCATCGTCGCCGCGTGAATCAAGGCGCTCACGGGAGTGGGGCCTGCCATGGCATCGGGCAACCACACGTAGAGGGGAATCTGGGCCGACTTGCCCGTGGCTCCCGCGAAGAGCAGCAGCGTCGCTGCCCCGAGAACCCAGGTGCCCACACCGTGCGCCGCCTGAGAAAAGATCGAATCGTAGCGGAGGGTGCCGTACACCGCAAACAGAAGCAACATCCCCAGGGTGAAGCCGTAGTCGCCGATCCGGTTCACGACAAACGCCTTCCTTCCGGCGAAAGCGTTGTAGCGCTCCTGGTACCAGAAGCCGATCAACAGATAGGAACACAGACCTACTCCTTCCCAACCCACGAACATCAGCAGGTAATTGTCGGCCAGCACAAGGAGGAGCATTGCAAAGGTGAAGAGATTCAGAAAGCTGAAATAGCGAGCGAACCCGCGGTCCCCGTGCATGTAGCCGATGCTGTACACGTGGATCAGGAAGCCTACGGCCGTCACCACCAGAGCCATGACCATCGACAGCGGGTCGAGCAGGAAACTGACATCGATGGCGAAGTCCCCGCTTTCGATCCAGCGGTACAGGGTGACGGTGATGTGCCGCTCGTCGACGGGTAGACTGAGCAAGCTTCGGAAGACGCCAAGCGCCACCACGAACGCCGCCCCCACCACGCCGGCACCGATCCACCCCACTACCTTCTCACGCAGACACCATCCCACCAGGCCGTTCACTACGAAGCCGATCAGCGGGAAGAGGGGAATCAGCCATATCTTGTCGAGCATGGAAGTCTCCGCTTCAGCCTCAGGATTCCACTCGAGTCAGCACGACCTCACCACTTCATCAGACGGAAGTCATCCAGGTTGGTCGTTGCATTCAGCCTGAACAGAGCCACCACGAGCGCAAGTCCCACGGCCACTTCCGCCGCCGCTACAATCATCGAGAAGAACACGAGCACTTGCCCTTCCGGGGAGCGTAGCGTATTCGAGAACGTGACCAAAGTCAGATTCACTGCGTTCAGCATCAGCTCGACCGACATGAGCACGATCAGAACGTTGCGGCGGATCAGAACCCCCGCTACGCCGATCGCGAAGAGAATACCCGCCAGTACCAGATAGTGTTGCGGACTCATCCCGTCTTCTCCGAAGGGCTAACGCAGTTTCCGTTTGGCGAAATAGATACCGCCGATGATGGCCACGAGCAGAAGAATGGATGCGAGTTCGAACGGCAGCAAGTACTTGGTGAACAGTACACCAGCGAGCGTCTGAGCCCGGCCCACTTCCGCAGGTTCCATCCCCGTCACCGGCCCGGCAAGGTACCGCGGAGCTGCGATGGCGAGCTGCACCACCTCGACCATTAGCACCAGCGCGAGAACCAGCGCCACTGCCGTCTGCCCCGTGAAGCGCTTCGGCGACCGCGTTTCCAGGCGGATGTTGATCAGCATGATCACAAACAGGAACAGCACCATGATGGCGCCCGCGTACACCAGCACCTGCATGATCGCCAGAAACTGGGCGTTCTGCATGGCGTATAGAGCGGCGAGACTGAACATGGTGACGATCAAAGAAAGGGCGCTGTACACGGGGTTCCGGTGAGAGACGAGAATGAGGGCTCCCCCTACGGCAAGAGCGGCGAACACGTAGAACAAGAACGCAGTCACCTACCTCCTCCCTCGTAAGAGAACCAGCCGTCGCGAACCACCCGTCCCGGTCCCGGAATGCGGGGTACGGTGTGGAACGACGTCTCCAACCTCACGTGCCAAACACGCACAATCCCCGGCGCCGTATTCACCCACCTCAGGGGGAAGTCAAGGTTCGCGCCGGGACATTACGCCGTGGCTTCGAATCACCGTTGCCGGCGCTACACAGAGCCCTCGGCAATCCCATTTCAAGGGAATCCCCCCACCGACCCAGCAAAGGTAGTGATTTTGAACAATGGAAACAAGCTGGAAACTCCCCTGCCCTCATCTCACAGCAGCCCCTCTTCCTCCCCGAGCCAACCGGGGACAACCGGAGATGGGCGCAAACATCTATTGCTAACCCCCAATCGACCAAAGTAAGGTCAGATCCCTCGGATCACCGCACTAAGTGCATCAACAGCAGGTTGCCGCGAAAGCATGGTCATCCCCGGGGAACGCCAGAGGAATTCCCCGACCGCAAATCACCGATCGAGCCGCGAATCAAGCGAAGAAGATCAGCGTAACCAGCAAGAACGCCGGGATCAGGAAAAGCAGAGACCAGCCCATGTATCCGAAAAAGCTGGGCATGCGCACGCCGTTCTCCTCGGCGATGGACCGCACCATGAAATTGGGCGCATTGCCGATGTAGGTGTTGGCGCCCATGAACACGGCCCCAGTAGAAATCGCCAGCAGGTAGATCTCTTTCTGGGCGATCAGCGCATGGATGGCCTCACGCTCCGGCATCCCGGCGAAGAATTGACCCAGCGCTGTATTCAGAAACGTGAGATAGGTCGGCGCGTTGTCCAGAAAGCTGGACAAAGAACCTGTGATCCAGAAGTAGTGCCAGGGTTCCTTCACCGAGCGGATCAGGAAGTCCAGGTGCCCGTGCTCCCCTGCCCGCAGGATCGCGAGCGCGGGAACGATCGTCATGAAGATACCGGCGAACAGGTACGCCACCTCTTTGATCGGGAACCAGGTGAACTCGTTCTTCTCGCGCAGTTGCTTGGAGGTGAATCGCAGGGAAAGCAGACCCATCACCACCAGCAAGCCATCGCGGATCAGGTTCTGCTTGGGCACGTGCACGCCGAGGATGTTCACCTCACCGAGGTGGACCAATCCGCTGAACAGCACGCCGCCCACGACTCCCAGCAGGAACAGGAAGTTGTGCGCCCCGCGGAGACGGATGGGCTCGTTCGGCGGTTCCTGCGCCACGCCACCCAGGGTCTCGCCTCCCACAAAAGCCCCTTCCTGCAGCCGGGTCACGGTGACCACGTCGATGTCGATTCCCTGCTCAGCGAGGGTCTTCTTGTCCTTGCGGTAGAAGTAGGTATCCAGCAGAAAGAAGCTGGTCAGCAGCAGGCCCGCCACAAATCCCATCGGGACGATCAGCTTGAACGTCCAGAAGAAAGGCACGCCGTGCAGAAATCCCAGGAACAACGGCGGATCGCCAAGGGGGGTCAGACTTCCGCCGATGTTGCTCACAAGAAAAATGAAGAAGATCACCACGTGGGCCTTGTGGATCCGCTTGGCATTGGCGCGCAGTACGGGGCGAATGAGCAGCATGGACGAGCCCGTCGTCCCGATCCACGACGACATGAAAGTGCCGATGATCAGAAATAGCGTGTTCACAGCGGGCGTGCCGACGATGGTGCCCTCGATCAGGATGCCACCGGCTACCGTGAAGAGCGACCACAGCAGAATAATGAAGGGGATGTAGTCGACGATGTAGATGTGCAGGATCTCGTGGACTGCCTCTCCACGGTAGGCCACCACAAAGGGCACTGCGAGCACCAGCGCCCAGAAAGCCGAAACTTTGCCGAAGTGGTGGTGCCAGAAATGCGGCGCAACCAGCGGGAAAATCGCGATCGAGAGCAAGATGCCCACGAAGGGGATCACACTCCACAGCGGAAGTTCGGAACCAAGCCCCCCTGCCTCCGTCGACTGAGCTCCGTGTTCACCGGCGAGCGCAACCCCGGCCGCAAACAGCACTACCAGCACCGCAACCGCAGAAGGGAGAACGGCCCTACGCAACATTCCTGACCTCCTGTCCCGTCCCATTGTCTGCCGTCAGATGCACCTGCGCTCCTCCCTCCTGCGTTGTCACCGCGCTGCTAAGGCCCGGTCCAAAAAACGCCAGGCTTCCACTCCCTTCGTTCCGCTCCTCCGGATTCTCCCGCGAAACCCCAGATTCTTCAGCCCTATCCTGAAGCAGATTCAGACGGCCAAGTTAGAATTCTCCGCCTCAATTGCAAGGAGAAAAGTTGAACTTACGCTCCTTTCCCCCACGGCTCCGCGGGCAGGGAACCCGGCTCCGATTTCCCGTAGCTACCTCACGCCCTCGCCTTCATTCATCGGC
>CAYXFI010000045.1:0-16228 GCA_964464205.1 uncultured Cytophagia bacterium | reverse complement strand
AAGCATCTCACCCAAGCCCACTACACCCTCTCTTGCTCTTTCTCTGGCCTCCGCGCGCAACCTCCCTGCCTTGCCTGGAAAGGCTTCGTCCTGCCCTCAGCACGAGCTCTGCGCGTCTCTCCTACTCTACCGCCGCCTCGCGCATCCGCCGGCAGATCTCATCGCCGACCTCGCGGGTGCTGAGCGTCCCGCCCAGATCGGGCGTGACCGCACCGCGACCGGTGGCGTCCTCCACGGCCCGCATCACGAGCGCGGCCAGCTCCGAATGGCCGAGATGCTCCAGCATCAGCGAGACCGCCCAGATGGTGCCGATGGGATTGGCGATGCCCTTCCCGGCGATGTCCGGCGCCGAACCGTGGATCGGCTCGAACATGCTGGGGTACTCGCCTTCGGGATTGATGTTGGCGGACGGCGCGATGCCAATGCTCCCGCACATCGCCGCCCCGAGATCGGTGAGGATGTCGCCGAACAGATTGCTCGCCACGATCACTTCAAAAGAAGCCGGTTTGAGGATCAGCAGACCGGCCAGCGCGTCCACCAGAATGCTGCGCGTACGGATGCCCTTCCCCTCGTACTCGGGCCGCACGGCGTCGAAGACCTCGTCCCACAGCACCATCGAGTAGTTCAGGGCGTTGGACTTGGTGGCGCTCACCACGTCGTTGCGGCCCGTTTTCAGCGCGTATTCGAAGGCGTAGCGGATCACCCTCTCCGTTCCTCTCCGGGTGAACCACGCTTCCTGAATCGCCACCTCGTCCGCAGTGCCGCGATTTTCAAATCGCCCTTTCCCGCAGTACTCCCCCTCGGAATTCTCGCGAATCACGACGAAGTCGATGTCACCGGGCTGGACATCTCGCAGGGGCGAGCGGATGCCGGGAAGAAGCCGCATCGGCCGGAGGTTGATGTACTGGTCGAATCCCTGGCGGATCGGAAGGAGCAGGCCCCGCAGGGACACGTGGTCGGGCACGCCGGGGTAGCCCACCGCCCCCAGCAGAATGCAATCGCAGTCGGCGAGGATCTGGAGCGCGTCAGCGGGCATCATCCGTCCGTGCCGGAGGTAGTAGGCGCAGCTCCAGTCGTACTCTTCGAACGAGAAGGCGATTCCCCCATGGATCTCGGCGGCGGTCCGCAGCACTCTTATTCCCTCCGCCACCACTTCGGGGCCGATCCCGTCGCCCGGAATTACTTTCACGCAGTACGTTCTCATCTCACCTCTCCGGCACCCGTTGCTTCGACTGAGGAAAGCGCGCGGCACCGAACCGGTAACCGCACCCGGGAATCCGGTTGGGAACTTCCGCCCTGGTTTGGGCGATCAGGCGTCGCCCCTCGGCGGAGCGTCGCCGTTCCAGAGACTCCCGCTACTCGGAGCAGCCAGGCGGTTTCTCAAGAGCCTTGCAATCCGGCGAGTTCCTCGACCAGCAGAGCAAGGGCGGAATGATCGAGGTCGCCGGCGCCCCGGGCCAGCAGGGCGTCCAGTTCTTCAGCCACCAGCGACGTGGCGAACAACGGCACCGAGAATTCCCTGGCGGTCTGCAGGGCAATGGCCAGATCCTTTCGGTGCAGTCGCACCCGGAAGCCCGGCTCAAAGTTGCGTTCCAGGAGTCGCTTGCCGTGCAGATCGAGGATGCGGCTCTGAGCGAAGCCCCCGAGCAGAGCCTCGCGCACCCGGGCGGGGTCCACGCCCGCCTTCCGCGCGAGGGTTAGCGCCTCCGCCACCGCCTGGATGGTCACGGCCACGATGATCTGATTGCACGCCTTCGCCACCTGCCCCGCGCCTGGCCCTCCGATGTGGACGATGTTCTTCCCGAGCACCTGCAGGATGGGCAGCGCTCGCCGGAACGCAGCTTCCTCTCCGCCGACCATGATCGACAGGGTGCCCTCGCGAGCCCCCACGTCGCCGCCAGACACCGGCGCATCCAGCGCGTCGACGCCCTTCTCCTTTAGTCTTTCGTGAATGAGCCGGGCCGTGGCCGGCGCGATCGTCGACATATCGATGAAGAGCATCCCCGGACGGACGCCCTCGGCTACCCCGTTCGTACCCAGCACCGCGCTTTCCACGTCGGGGGAATCGGGAAGCACCGTGATGACCACATCGCTCTTTTCAGCCACCTCGCGACTGGACCGAGCCACCTTCGCCCCCGAATGCGCCAGCTCCTCTGCTTTGGCCAGCGTCCGGTTGTACACCGTGAGCTCGTAACCAGCTTTGAGCAGGTTCTCGGCCATGGGTTTGCCCATGATTCCCAGGCCGATGAAACCGATTCGCTCTTTCATCTTGCCTGCCTCTCAGGTCAGATCCCACAGGCGGACGGGCGGGAGCCCGTCCCTCCGGAAATCTCGAAGATAGTTCGAGAAGCCCCTGAGGCTGGGCTTACAGCTTGTAGTTCTTCTTCGCCAGGTTGTAGGACAGATCGACGATGATCTCCTCGGCCTCGTCCAGGTCGAGCACGTGTTCGGCCACGAGTTCGGCCAGGTAACGGCAGTCCATGCGCCGCGCCAGGTCGTGCCGCGCGGGAATGGACGGAAACGCCCGGGTATCGTCGTTGAACCCGACCGTGTTGTAGAAGCCCGCCGTCTCCGTCACCATCCGACGGTAGCGGAGCATCCCCTCCCGACTGTCGTGGAACCACCAGGCGGGGCCCAGCTTGAGGGCCGGATAGTGCCCGGCGAGGGGGGCCAGTTCCCTCGAGTAGGTCGACTCGTCGAGGGTGAATACGATCAGGGTCAAGCGCGGATCGTTGCCGTACTTGTTGAGCAGCGGCCGCATGTTGTGCACGAAATCGGTGGCCATCGGGATATCGCAACCCTTGTCCGGACCGAACCGCTCGAAGATGAGCCGGTTGTGGTTGCGAAAGCTCCCCGGGTGGATCTGCATCGTCATCCCGTCTTCGATGGACATCCGGGCCATCTCCATCAACATGTGGCCGGTGAAAAGGCGGGCGTCTTCGCTGGTGGTCGTGCCTCGCAGGGCCCGCTCGTAGATCTCCTCCGCCTCTTTCTTGCTCAGCTCCACGGTGAAGGGCGTCCAGACACCGTGATCCGTGGACGTGGCCCCCATTTCCTTGAAGTACTGCCTGCGGTTTTCCAGCGCCTGGATGTACCCGTCGTACGTGCTCGTGTCGATCCCGCTCACTTCGGCCAGTTTCTCGATGTTGTGCTTCCAGTCGGCCCGCGAGATGTCCGTCACGTTGTCCGGACGGAACGCCGGAACCACCCGTCCCTTCCAGCCGCTCTCTCGGATCTTCTTGTGGTACTCCAGGGTGTCCGTGGCCGCGTCCGTCGTACTCAGCACTTCGATGTTGAAGCGCTCGTACATCGCGCGGGGCAGATTCTCGGGCTTCGACAGGGTCTCAACGATCTGATCGTAGATCTCCATCGCGGTCTCGCTGGTCAGCCGCTTGGTGACCCCAAGAACTTCCCGCATCTCGTGCTTGAGCCACATTCCGGTGGGCGTGCCCCGGAACAGGTAGAAATTGTCCGCCACGATTTGCCAGATCCTCCGGTGGTCCCGCTCGACCTCCTCTCCGTCGAGACGCGGGATGCCGAGGGACTCGAGCGAGATCCCCTGCGAGTAGAGCATCCGGAACAGGTAGTGATCCGGGATGACCAGCAGCTCGACGGGATCCGGGAAAGGCGTGTTCTCGGCGAACAGTTTCGGATCCACGTGCCCGTGCGGGCAAATCAGGGGCAGATCCTTGACCAGCTCGTAGAGATGGCGCGCAATCTTCCTCTCGATCGGATTGCTGCTGAAGTAGCGATCCTCCGGCAGAGTGAGTGGTCTTGCGCTCATGGTCCTCCCCTTCTGCGTTTTCGCTCCAACGGGAATCTTCCACCCACGAGTTTGCGATCGAAGCCACCTCCGGTTGCGTCGGGGGAATTAAACGCCTTTCGAGGACACTTTCAAGTGGGATGTTGTGCGGTTTGCCACGGCACTCCGAGCCGAGGATCGGATGGGCCCCACCAGCGATCCGCACCACGCGAGTAGACCCCCTACGGTCAGCCGCTTGCGAGGGCAGGCGGCGAATAGAGCTCGCGGCTTTTCCGCTTCGCCTCCAAAGCCATGCGAAAGAAAGCGGTCCTCGAAGACCGCCAGGTGGGTAGGCTCACGCGTCGGGTCGTCCGCCGGCTCGCGCTCATCGGCACGAATGGCGAGTTCTGGTAGCCCCGGCAGAGCCCCACCAAATGCAACTTTCGGAGCCGACGGAGAAACGGATTTGCTCACACTCCGGATCGTCGGTAGCGCACGATCTCCGGCTCTTCTTGCACTTGCCTCAGTCGGCAGGCCAGGGTGGAAAGGCGAGGGCGCTCGTGGCCCACGCTGAAGGGGAGGGCCTTGGGCCGGAGCCCAGATCGAGAGCGGCCAGCTTGGTTTCCAGCACGACGATGGGCACCTCGTGCCGGAGGCTGTCCACGAGAGCTCGCAAGCGCGTGGGATCGCCTAGACGCCGCCTCAGGATCTGAGCCAGGAGATGGTCCTCCCACACCGCCACGTCGCGTTTCACCCGGGGATGGTCCTCGAGCTGCAGTCGGTGAGCCTCGCGGAGCAGAGCCTGGTCCTGAGCCAGCTGGAGCACGGCCCGAGTGAGCTCCGCGCCAACGGCGCCCAGCGAATCGATGCGGAGCTCATGTCCCCGCCGTGCCAGACGTTGCAGGGTTCGCCGGATCGTCCACGAAGTGTCGGCGAGCCGGAACAGTACCGAATCGGCGCAGGCCAGACGAGAGGCCAACGAGTCGAGAAGGTCCGGGGTGATCTCGGTTGGGAAGGATTCCCCGGCCAGTTCTCGCGTCAGCGCACGGGTCAATTCCGTCAGCACCTCTCCGTTCACATCCACCGGATTCCGGTCCAGCACCTCGCGGAGAAACTGCCGCGCGAGCTGCGCCTCCTTCCGATGCCTGAGCCTGCGCTCGATCCTCTGTCGCAAGTCAGGCGTGTCCTGTACCCCCGAGTCCCTTCGGGCCAGGAGTTTGAGCACGTAGAAGCCCCCGTTCACGCGGACCGGTGCAGACACTTCCCCAACCGACAGAGAATAGGCCACCTCCTCGAGCGCCGGATCCGTCTCCCCCCAGCGCAGCGTGCGGTGAAACTGCTCCTCCTCGTAGCTACGACCGTAACGCTCCGTAGCGATTTCCGCGAAGCTCTTCCCTTCGAGCAGCTTTTGCCGCACCCACCTTGCTTCCTCTTCGGAGGCGGCCCGGAAGAATCCGACGCTCAGTTCCGTCCGCACCCGCTCCAGCGCCTGCCGCAATTCCGCCTCGCTGACCGTGGCCCGATCGCGCACCCTGGCGAGGTACAGCTCCCGCAGCATCGCCTGGTCGCGCACTTCCTCGAGAACCGGCGTCAGGTTGGCGACGGAATCCAACCCGCGACTTCTCGCCGCCAGAGCAGCCAGTTTCTCGTCGATCAGGGCGTCCAGGTACTGCCGGCGGACTTCCGGAGCCGCCAGTTTCTCCATTTCCGCTGACGCGAGCGCGTAGCGCAATCGACCCAGGAATTCTTCCACCGTGATGTCCCGATCTCCCACCTTGGCGAGGAGATCGGCCGACTGCACCGGCTCGCCCTTGCGCCCGCAGGAGAGCCACAGAGCCGCGGCGGGGACGAGGATCCAGGCCGCCAATCTCACGCGCCGGAGAATCTGTGCGAACGGACCAGCAGCCCGTTTGTCACCGCCCAGGGTTGCGCCTGTCGCTCCAGGCGCCTTGTTCCTCAACCGGTTCATCCAGGGTATTTCCCTTCGATGTAGTCCATCAAGTAGCGATTCTGCACAGCGACGCGGTGCAACTGCGCTTTCACCACGTCGGCGATGGACACGAGCCCGACCAACCTCCCCTCGTGCACCGCCGGCACGTGGCCGATGCGATTGGTGGTCAGGATCTCCATCACCGCGTCGAGGGTGTCGTCGGGGGTCACCACGATCACGTCGCGAGTCATGTAGTCCCCAACCCTGGCGCGATCCGGCGGAATCCCCTTCACGGCCACTTTGCGGACGATGGCTCGCTCGCTCAGGATCTCGGCCGGCCGTTTACCCCCATCCACTACCAGCAGGGACCCATGTTGTGTTCGATGATCTTTTGTGCCGCTTCGGCGCAGGTCGCCTCGTGATCGACGGTGAACACCTCCCTGCCCTTGCGATCCAGCAGTTCCGCTACGGTCGTGGTCACCACTCCTTCCTTGTTCGCTCTCCAGTCCGGTCTCTCCCCACGTTCCCGTGCTGAGCTGCCGAGCCTGGCCACCCCGAACCAGTTACCTCCGATCGCACCGGCTCAATTCACCGGGCCGGTGCGCCGCGCCGATGTCTTTTTCTTCCGGATCACCGGCGCATCGAATACCGGGTCGCTGTAGTCGTCGAACCAGTAGGCGTCGGGGTTCCTCTTGAAAGCGAGGAAACGACCGCTATCCTCCCTCCGGGCCGACCGATGGTACTTGAAGAAGATCAAATCGTGGGTCAGGCCCACCACTTCGATTTTGCCGGATGCGTGACTCATCACGAAACGCGCTCGCTTGGCGAGACCGGAGACCCGGGCCTTGGCTCGCTCGAATATCCTGTACCCTTCCTCCACAGGAACGGCGAAGGGTCGGTTGCCCACCGCGGGACGGATCTGGAAAATGTAGTACGGCGGCACGCCGCCGAAAGAGAGCTTTCGAAAGAGTTGAGCCAGGACGTCGGGGCGGTCGTTCACGCCCCGGATGAGCGGTGTCTGGTTGGCCAGGATCATTCCGGCGCGCAACAGCTTGCGCACCGCGAGCAGCGCCACGTTGGTCAATTCCCGGGGGTGATTGAAATGGGTGACGATGTAGATCCTGCGCTGCGGTCCCAGGAACCTCTGGAGCGTCGGGATCAGCTCCGGATCCCCAATCACCCGGTAGGGGTTGTAGGACAGAATGCGGGTGCCGATACGCACGATCTGTACGTGCGGGATTTCAGCCAGGGCGTCCAAGATCTGACCCAGTCTTTTCGAGGAGAGGATCATCGGGTCTCCGCCGGTGAGGAGTACGTTGGTGATCTCCGGGTGCGCGCGGACGTACCGCACCGCCGCGTCCAGGTCTTCCAGCACTTCCGATGTGTCGTCGGTGAACAGGCGCTTGCGGAAACAGTACCGGCAGTATCCCGCACATTCTCCGCTGGCGAGGAACAAAACCGTGGAAGGATACTTGTGCTGAACCCCGGGAAGCGCCGTGTACCGGGCTTCCTTCGAAGGGTCTTTCCGACCCCAACCGTCCAACTCGTCAACTGAAGGAATGATGATGCGTCGGATGGGATCGTGAGGATCGTCCCATTGGATGAGCGAGAGGTAGTAGTCAGTGGTGCGGAACCGGAACCACTGCGCCACTGAGGACAGCTTCTCGCGCTCTTCCGGCGTCAGCTCCCGCACATCCTCAAGACGATTCAGATAGCGGACTCGATTCATGCCATCACCTCCCTTGCCTTGCCCCAGTGCGCAGCGATTCCGTTCGTTCCTTCCCCGTGCACGCGCTGAGGCATCCGTTCGATACTCGCCTCCTCCAGCTAGTTCAACCTACCCGCTCGCAAACCGGCAATCCTCCCGCGGCGCCCGATCACACGGACACGGCGAGCACCGTAGGCGTCGATTGGTACCGTCCACCATCACTGATTGCAGAGAGAATCTGCTTCGGGAACGGGGGCTACACTTGGTCCAACTTCGGAGGGAATCTTCAGCGGGCACCAGAGAGACTTCGCGCAGGTCGTGCCCAAGATCCGAAGGCAATATAGACCCGGGGGACCAGCCAGTCAAGCGAAAATTGGCTTCGGGGCTCACCCGCCCTTCCAGGGCATCACGTGCATCGAGCCGCCCCGTGCTCACCCTCGGGAACCAGCCGCCCGTGAACGGGGATGACAGCGAACTCCTCTTCAGCTCTGCAGCGAACGGAGCAGGGCGGGGCGAGTCGACAAAGCTGCGCACCCCGAACGGGTAATGGCAAACGCCCCCTGGCCTGCCACGGAAGAGGCCAGGAGACTTCTGGAAAACTGCGACAAACCGCAGGGACGCAGCGAATGCAGGGAATTTCGCAGAAATCCAAACAAGTTTTGCTTCAAGGGCACGACCAACGCAACATCAGTTTCCGCCTTGATTTGCCTGGAACGAATCGTTATTTTCGTTGAGAGGTCGTGAAGATCTGATCGAGACTGTACTCGGAAAAGGCGACCTGGATTGGAACCTACGCTCAGAGCGACAATCTACACGCTACAGCTCCGTCACACGTTCCGGATTTCGCGGGCGGCCAGCGACACAGCTCGGAACGTGTACGTCGCGCTGGAGACGCAGGGGATCGTCGGGTACGGCGAAGCCGCTCCGATAGCCCGCTACGGCGAGAACGCTGAAGAAACGCTTCGCATCCTGCGAGAATTGCCGCGGCACCTGCTCGACGACCCGTTCGATCTGCTCACCCTTCGTAGGAAACTGAATCAGCTGTGGGGGGGTCGTCACGCTCCCGCCCGGGCAGCGCTGGAAATGGCCTGCTACGACTGGGTTGGCAGGCGCGTCGGACTGCCGCTGTACCGGCTGTGGGGGCTGAACCCCGAGGCAGTTCCGCAAACCTCGTTCACGCTGGGTCTGGACTCGCTGGACGTGATCCTCGCCAAGCTGGAGGAAGCTGGCAAATTCCCCATCCTCAAAGTGAAGCTGGGCGGACGGGAGGACCTCCGGATCGTCGAAGAAATCCGCAAGCGCACCGACCGCCCCATCCGCGTCGACGCCAACGAGGGCTGGACACGCGACGAAGCCGCGGAGAAAATTCGGGCGCTCGCAAAGCTGGGCGTGGAATTCGTCGAGCAACCCTTGCCGGCCTCCGACCTGGAAGGCACACGCTGGGTGCGCGATCGCGTGGACCTGCCCCTCTTCGCGGACGAAAGCGTGCACACGGCGCGCGACATCCCCACGCTGGTCGGCGCCTTCGATGGCATCAACATCAAGCTGATGAAATGCGGCGGGCTGTGGGAAGCGCGGGAGATGATCGCCGTGGCGCGGGCCCTGGGAATGAAAGTGATGCTCGGCTGCATGGTGGAGAGCACGCTGGCCATCGCAGCCATGGCGCATTTCGCTCCGCTGGTGGACTACCTGGACCTGGACGGCAACCTTCTGATCACCAACGACCCGTTCTCCGGTCTCCCGCTCACGGAAGATGGTCGTCCCATTCTGCCCCAAACGCCCGGCATCGGGGTTCAGCCGCGAGTGGAGCTCTTCCCCGAAATCACCAGGGGCCGCGACGGGCTGCGTGCGGCTTCGTGAGGGCGAGCTCATACGATCAGCCGGCCCAGGCTACGATGGTACTCGAAGGTGGGCGGTTCCAGTCGTCGACTGAATACGACCGAGCCAGTATGGTCGCTCGCGCGTAACCCGCTGCGTTCGCTGCGCCCCCGCGGCTACCGACATTTTCGCGCGATCTTGTCGAAACTGAACCAAACGATTGAACAACGCCGACACGGTGCGAGCATGAGACCAGCAGCCCGGACCCACCGAAGTCTTGGCCCACTCTTCCTGAGCGCGGCGCTGCTTCTGCTGGGTTGCGCCCGCCAGCGCCCGCTCCTCGTCGCTGACCCGGACGCCAAGCTGCGATCCGAGATTGAGCAGATTCTGGCCGACCCCTCCTTCGCGAACGCCCACTGGGGGGTGGTCATCCAGTCCCTCCACGACGGCCGCTACCTGATGCTGCAAAACGCTTACAAAGGCTTCATGCCGGCTTCCAACCTGAAGCTCTTCACCACCGCCACCGCGCTGGCGAAGCTCGGGCCCGACTACCGGTACACAACGCGTCTGTTCCGCACCGGCCCGGTGGCGGACGGGGTGCTGCGCGGCGACCTCGTGATTCAGGGGACGGGAGATCCGTCCATCACAGGCCGCTACCACGACGGCGATCCCCTGGCGGTCTTCCGCGCCTGGGTCGACAGTCTCAAAGCCATTGGAGTGCGCGAGGTGGCCGGCCGTATCGTGGGCGACGACAACTGGTTTGAAGATGAGATCATGGGGGCCGGCTGGAGCTGGGACTACCAGTCCGACTGGTACGCAGCGCAGATCAGCGCACTCTCATTCAACGACAACTGCATGGACATCATCTTCACTCCCGGGCCCAATCCGGGTAGCCCCGTCGGCTACGAGCTCGTGCCAGACACCCGATACGTGGAGGTCGACTGCCAGGTCACAACCGTGCGGCCCGGACTGGAACGGGAAATCACGTACCACCGCCGACGGGGTACGAACTACGTCGTCATCCGGGGCGCGCTGCCCGCAGGTGGGGAGAAGAAACACGACTGGTTCTCCGTGGAGAACCCAACGAAATTCGCGGCGTTCGTCTTTCGGGAAATGCTCGAACGTTCCGGCATCGCAGTGCGCGACAGCGCCTGCGACATCGACGAGCTGCCGGGCTACATGTACGCCGACACTGCCGTCGTTGCCACGTACGTCTCCCCACCGATGTCGGAGATCTGTCGCACGATCAACAAGGTCAGTCAGAACCTGTACGCCGAGTTGGTCTTGCGTACCCTGGGGAAGCACTTCAAGGACGTGGGCGACGCCGAACACGGCATCCAGGTCGTGAAAGAGTTCGTCGCCGGGATCGGAATCAACCCCGATCACTTGGTGATGCTGGACGGATCCGGGCTCTCGCGGTACAACTACGTCACGCCCAAGATGGTGGTCACCCTGCTACGCGCTATGCGGCGACATCCGAACGGAGAGTACTTCTACGAAAGCTTGCCCATTGCGGGGGTGGACGGGACACTCAAGCGAAGGATGGTGGGCACTGCGGCAGAAGGGAACGTTCGCGCCAAGACCGGCTACATCTCAAACACGCGCACGCTGAGCGGCTACGTGACCACAGCCGGCGGGGAGGAGCTAGCGTTCTCGCTGATGGTCAACAACTACACCGTGCCCACGTCGATGGCCAACGCAATTCAGGATCTGATCTGCGAGCGCCTGGCCAATTTCTCTCGTTGACCGGGCCAAAGAGTTCAGCCCGACATGCACCGGGCCATCAGGCGCCACGGCTGGACACGGTGAGGCGAGGTGACGGGACATGCTGTTCTTTGGTCCGCCGCAGAGGCCGCGGCAGTTCACCTACAAGCCGCGCTTCTACACACCGCCCGAAGAATCCGAGGAAGAAGAAAAAAGAATTCGCTTCGAGGGGCGGTTTCTGAAACGAGACCGTTCCGTCCAGCGCCAAAAGAAGTCGCTGATCGGCCTGCTCCTTCTTCTCATCATCGTCGTGTACCTCTTCTTCTACCTGGAAGGAATGGTCAAGCAAGAGCAACGATACCGCGGTCCCATCAAGGTCGAAGACATTGAGGTGATTGAAATGCCCGCCCAGCAACAGTAGCTCGACCGGGCTGTTCCGGCGGTACAAGTGGCGGGCGCTCATTGGCGTGTTTCCGGAAACGGCGGTTTACCGAGACCCTCGGGGGCAGAAAAATTGATTCATCCGCGCCGAGGCAGTTGCAACAGACTCCTTCTCGTGGAAGAGGTGGGTGTCGTGACCGATAGCAACCGTCCTGCGTAGAAGTAGATCAGCCCGGTTCGGCGCCCGGTTCCGCCCCCAGGACGAGGCGGGACGGAAGGGCACCGCGCGAGCACAAAGCGAACCGGCGTAACCATCTCCCCGCATCCGGTGCGGACGAGCACACAGCAGGGAAGGCACAGCGGTGAAAGAGTCTACGCGGAAGGTACCCGGACGAGAAATGCGTTTCTCGTTCGCGGAAGAGCAGATTCAGGCACAGGGATGGCGAGAACTCCGTCGGCGAAGATTCCGCTTCCCTTCTCTTGCCCGTTCCAACTGGCGACCTCTCACGGGCCTCCCGATCAAAGCCAAGCTCATTCTGACCCACGCGGGGATCGTGTTTCTCGTGGTGGTCCTGCTCGTGTGGCTCACCCTGGGCAACTACCGATCCTCACTGGAACGCCGCCTGCTGGAGACCTGCTTGCTCACCGCGCGCCAGCTTGCTGAATCCGAGTTGGTCAAGGCCAATCTGCTCAGCCCACCGGAAGACGAACTCGCCTCGGCCGACCTTCAGGCGAATGTTCTGAGCCTCGCCCACCTGGGGGTCGAGGGGTTCCGGTTCGCCTACGTAGCCGACCGATCCTTGACCATCCGCGCCCACACCGATTTCAACATGCGAGGCAGCAAGATCGAGCAGGAAGCGTTTGCACCGGCTTTCCAGCTGGGCAAACCACAAATCCGTACCCGGGGAGGGATTCTGGAAGTCGCCTACCCTGTGGTGTCCCGACGTCCCACCCCGGACGGCCACCCGGAACCGGTGGTGGTGGGGTTGGTAGGAGTTGGACTCTCGCGCCACGAGGTGCTGCGCCCGCTGTACCGCGCCCAGAGAGCTGCGGCGCTCGGGGTGGTGTTCGTGTTGCTCGTGTCGGGCTTGCTGATTTACTTTGTATCCGATCGCATGACGCAGCAGGTGGATCACCTGGCGGAGGGGATTCGCCGACTCGGCCGCGGCGACCTGAACACCGAAATCAGGGTGATCACCCAGGACGAGCTCGGCACGCTAGCCAAGGAATTCAACCGGATGATCGTGAGCCTGAGGGAGAAGCTGGAAATGCAGAAGTACGTCTCCCCCCTCACGGTCCAGATGATCCACCGGAAAGCCACCAATGGCGCCGCGTCCGACGTCAGCAGACTGCCCCAGGTGGCGGTAGTTTTTTCTGACGTCAGGAATTTCTCTGCTTTGGCGGACAGACTGCCCCCGCGCCAGGTCGTGGACCTGCTCAACGCCTACCTGGACCTCCAGACGCGGGTGGTGGAACAATTTGGGGGGCTGGTGGACAAGTTCGTCGGCGACGAAGTGATGGCGGTTTTCCTCGGCAAAGACCAGCTGAGAAGCGCCATCCGGGCCGCCTGCGAGATTCAGCGGAAAATCGCCGAGCTCAACGGACGGCGCGCCGCGGCGGGGCAACCCATCGCCGAAGTGGGAATCGGGATTCACACCGGACCGGCGGTGGCCGGAAGCGTGGGCTCCCGAGACCGAAAAGATCACACGGTGCTGGGCGACGTCGTCAACGTGGCCTTCCGACTGTGCTCGCTGGCGCTTCCTGGTCAGATCCTCGTCTCCGAACGCGTGAAAAACGCCGCGGGGGGCCCGTTCCAGTTCGGTGGGGAACAGCACGTGCGGCTGAAGGGGAAAACTCAGCCTCTCCGCATCTTTGAGCTCCGTTGGTCGAGCCAAGCGGTAGAGGAACGAAAATGACTGCGAAAGTCTCTGCTCTGCGGGGGATGCGAAGGCTTCTGAGCCACTCGACGAAGCGGCCCGCCCACACGTACCGCTTTGCTTTCCGGACGAGCGCCCTCCGACGGTTGCTACTCGTGGCTGCCCTGTCGGCCTGCACAAGCCAGGCTGCGCACGCCCAGTTCGCTCGCGTTCAGCTCGGAGCGCGCTCGCTGGGCACGGGCGGTTCCCTGGTAGCTGCGGCGAAAGACGCATCGGCGGCATTCTGGAACCCGGCTTTGCTGCGCGAAGTGCGCCAGCCGAACTTTCTCTTCGACCTGAGAACAACCCATGACCTGCACGCGTTGGCGGCCAGCGCCTTCGATCCGCAACGCGGTGCCGTGGGGATCGCGATCTGGCAAAATGAAAACGACCCGGGCAGGAAGGCCGCCGCTGCAGCCTGGGCTCACTCGCTGGTACCACATCTCAACTACGGGGTGCTTCTCGCGTTCTCGACCGTCGACACTCTGCAGCAGTACACTTACGGGGTGGGATTGTCCTGGAGTCCCACCATCGCGCCGGACCTACCCCCGTGGCTCGCCCGGATCAATCGGAGCGTGTTGCAGGCTGTGGAGAGCATCCGGATCGGGGCCGCGTACGTGGGCCTGCCGCTGGGCCGCTCAGCAATCCGCAGGGAATTTCGGCTCGGGATCAGCGTGCAGCCGTTGTCGGAGGGACCCTTTCTCCACCTGGCCCAGCACTGGAGCGGTCTCGGTTCCGTCGGCTACGTGGGCATCGAGATTCCGCTGACGGGAGAGAACACGTTCTACCTGGGCGCGGAAGGCTGGAACGTACGCCGGCTCGGCTTGGGCGTCCACCTGCACTGGCAACAGCTCCACCTCGATGTCGGCTACGCGGCGCGGTCGAGGCGGCTCATCGCCACATTCGCTTTCGCTGTGGGGGAGCGTCCCAGGGTGATGGCCGAGCACCATTTCACCCAGGGAGCCAAGCTGGCCCAGAAGAAAGATTGGCGCGGGGCGCTACGAGAGCTCGACAGAGCCGTGGCCTTCGCACCCGACGATCCCCGCGCTTGGCAGCTCCACGCCACCGTGCACCAGCACGTCAAGAGAGAAGATGCGGAACTCGACTCCCTCTTCCGGCACGCCGAGGCCCTGCGCCAGCGGGGCGACTTCGTCACCGCGGCCCTCGAATTCAGCAGGATCCTGGAACGCAACCCCGGCCACCAGGCGGCCAAGCAAAAACTGAGCGTGCTCAAGCCGGCCGTCGACGCCACCGTGCGCAAGGCCTTCCAGCTTGGCGTCAAACTCTACGATCAGGAGGAGTATCAGAAGGCGCGCGACATCTTCGAACGGGTGTTGCTGATCAACCCGAACCACCAGCAGGCCCGCGACTACCTCGAGCGGACCAAGGCCATCCTGCACACCTTTGCGGAAGACCACTTCCTGCGCGGGCTGGGTTTCTACCGGCAACGCAACCTGACAAGAGCGTACGAAGAATTCGCTCAGGCGGTACAGCTCGACCCCTCGTACGAAGAAGCCCGGAAGTACTTCGAACAGGTGTCCAACGAAAAGAGGGACCTGGAGAAAATGCTGGGCAGACTGTTGCGCGAGGGC
The DNA here is from genome assembly GCA_964464205.1 of uncultured Cytophagia bacterium. Lineage (GTDB taxonomy): Bacteria > Zhuqueibacterota > Zhuqueibacteria > Oleimicrobiales > Geothermoviventaceae > Zestofontihabitans. The sequence goes on along the minus strand of CAYXFI010000045.1, from coordinate 1,437 downwards.
GAAGAGCTGGCGCACAAAGGGAACGCCATTCAGGCCAGCATCAAGTTCCGGAAGGTCCTAGAGGTGGACGCGGGGAACCGCGTGGCGCGGGAGAAGTTGCTGGAACTGCAACCTCAGGTGGATGCCTACATCCAGCGCAAACTGGAAGAGGGCAAACGTGCTCTCGCCAGCGGCAAGCTGAAAGCGGCCCGAGCAGCTTTCCGAGAGGTGTTGCGAATCGTGCCCACGCATCAGGAGGCGAGCGAGTACGAACAGCGGACCTACAACCGGATGGTGCGCCTCGCCGACCAGCACTACCAGGACGGCCTCGCCGAATTCGAAGACGGCAACTACGAGCGGGCTCTGCGTGAATTCGAGCGGGCACTGCTCTACCTGCCAACCCACGCCGGAGCCAAGAGGATGCGGCGGCAAACGTTCAGCATGATCGGCCTGCGCGAACTCACGCAGAAAGCCAAAGAGAGCTACGCGCAGGGGGACTACGTGCGGGCGATGGCCATGTTCACTCAGATCCTGGAAAGCGACCCGGACAACGCCACTGCGCTCCAGTACGTGGAAAGGTGTCAGCAGAGGCTGAACGAACTCGCCGAGAGCCACTTCAATCGAGGGATCAGCTTGTACGCCGCCGAGGACTACGTGGCCGCCATTGAGGAAATGGAAAAAGCCCTCGAACTCAACCCGAACCATCGCGGTGCCAAAGAGTACAAGCGTCGTGCAGAGAGCAGGTTGAGGGCGCTGAGGTCACTGCGTTGAGGGAACGACTTCGCTGGCTCCGTGCCTACCTGACACCCGCAGATCTCGTCCTCTTGGCTGCATTGCTCCTGTCGGGTTTCCTGAGCATCCCCATCATCGGAAGCCAGTTCTCGGGGGCCTCCGAGGCCCTCGTGACCATCGATGGCAAGCCGGTCTACACCCTTCGGTTCGCCCACGACGGTCGGGTTGTGATTGATGCCCCGCTCGGCCCCGTGGAAATCGAAGTGAAAAACGGCCGCATTCGGGTGGTGCGATCCTCCTGCCCGGACCAGTTTTGCGTGGCGCAGCGGCCGGTCACCCCCTTCGGCGGCGTCATCGTGTGCGCCCCTAACCGGCTCGTGATTCAAACCAAACGCAAGAGGGTGAGCGACCTGGACTGCGTGACCCAGTGACTTGGCCGAGGCCAGTGGCACACCGGCCCCAGCGGAAGCGAAGCATGGGCGGGCTCCGGTTCGACCGAGGGTCCGCCAGAGCGGTGCCGCGAAACAATCCAACCCTTTGTGTGCCCGCCCGGTCAAGTCCTAACCGGCGCCAAACCCAGGCGAACGTCGTCACGGCGGGAAGAGCGGTCCCCGGGGACCGGTGGAATCGGCTACCACAATCCCGTGAGAAGAACATCCTGAGGCGCGACCTACAGTGCGAAGCGGACCTGACACGAATCGTGCAAGCAGAACGGCCCTCGTCTCG
>CAYXFI010000044.1:0-16269 GCA_964464205.1 uncultured Cytophagia bacterium | reverse complement strand
GCGTGGAACCATCCCTTGCCCACTGCTCCAATCTGTGACTCTACGGGGAATGGGTCTTCCCGCCAATGCTGTCAGCGGGGCGTAGATGCCTGGCGGAAAAGGCCCTCACTGCCCCACAACCCAACCTTACCGCCCTTCAAAACCCACCGGGAACCTTGCGCCGAAAGAGTAGTAGCAGCAATGCGGAATCGCCGCGGGTGGGCTTCACGACTGGAAAATTGACGTTGCTTTTGTTGAGCCCTTTTGCTATTTTTGGCGCCGATTTCGGGGGTGGGGCCGACTAACTTTCGAAAAAACAAAGCATGTTGGAGGTTGAGCCATGAGCTTCCGGATGGTGGATGACGAGTATTTCTTCCGTCTCCAGGAAGAGGAAGACGAGAGCTGGTACGAACCCTGGGAAGACGACGAAGACGAGGACGAGGACTGGGACGAAGACGAAGAGGACTGGGAGGACGAGGAAGAAGAGGAGTGGGAGGAAGAGGACGAAGAAGGCTGGGATGAAGACTACGAAGAGGACTGGGACGCCGAAGACTGGGAGACGGAAGAGGACGACGATTTCAGCGAGTTCTGGTCCGAGGATGAGGACTAGCTTTGTTCGGCTGGCGAGCTGACGAAAACGTGGAGGGAGCGAGAGGCAAATCCGCGAACGAGCTGTCCCTGCCCCGGCTAGCCGTAGGTGGTTTGCTGGTGGAAGGGGATTCGATTCTACTTGTGCGGCGGAAGAATTCCCCGGCTCAGGGACTCTGGACGTTGCCCGGAGGCAGGGTGCGCGCGGGCGAGAGACTGAGAATGGCTCTCAAGCGGGAGTTTCTGGAAGAAACCGGATTGGTAGTCGAGCCGGTCGCCCTAGCCGACGTTTTTGAGGTGATTGAGAAGGGGGAGGACGATTCTCTACGGTTCCACTACGTGATTCTCGACTACTGGGTGCGGCGTCTTTCGGGGAACGCGGAGGCAGGCACGGACGCCGTGGACCTCCAGTGGTTCCCTGTCGATGGGATGCCCGTGGCGGAGATGCCCCCCGAATCGCTGGAGTTCATCCGCCGGGTTCTCCGGCAACGTCCGTCCGAGGTGAGTTAGCAGGACTGACATCCTACCACTACTTCGACTACTCTTCTTGCTCCACTCGGTCGAGCAGGCCCATGCACTATCCTTCCAGTGTCCCCCAAGATCGTTTCACCCCTTTCGGTCTGCTGAACAATCCCGGTCATACCTGGAAGATGTCCCGCCTCGGCGTGTACCGGAGCGAAGGTACAAAGGGCCTCCGATGGCTGTATCCGAGCAGCCAGATGCCGCGGGTGACTCTGTCCATTCGACCGCTGGTACGCATCGGGTCGGAATGGGTGCACCTGGCTGAGGCCCTGGCCAGGGGTGGGGAAGAGCCATTCTCCCCGTACCATTCCAAGAACCTGCTTGCTCTCGCCACTCCCGGGAAGGGGACATTCGTCATCTGGTTTCCCGTTCGGTCGGGCGTGCTCGGATTCCGCTTGCTGCCGGCGCTGCGGGGGATTACGGGATTGGGGCTGTTGCTGGAAGCGAAGGGTGAGACGGCGGAAGGTCTTTGGGAATTCGGATGGCTGGGTAAGCCCCTCGACCCCCGGACATTGTGCTTGAGGAGCTACGCGGAGGGCCCCGTCTTCTGCACTCGGATCGGGCGGGAGGGCCAGATGCGCTTCGGAACGCCCGTTTCCGCAGGTCTGAGCGACTGGGTCCGAGTTTCGGCGGCCGAGGGGCACGCCGGTCGCGAGGGTGCTACCGCGGCGATCCTGTGGCTGGAGCCGCCAGCTGAGGGCATCAATGGGGTGATCGCGCTCGGGTGGAGCGAGAGCGATGCGCGAAAGACTGCAGACGAGGGCCTCGCTCGTCTGCCCGACAGGCTGGCCGCGGGCCTCGACGAGGATGGACGCTTCTGGTCGGGAGCCCCGAGGCTAGAAGGTGACTGGCCCGCCCACTGGAAGCGGGGCTGGGTGTACGATTTCGAGACGTTGCGCATGGTGGTTCGCGAGCCGGTGGGAATCTTCCGCGGCCATTGGGATGGCATGCAGGTGCAAAAGCCGCGTCTCGTGCTGGCGGAGACGGCCGTCGATGCGTGGACCCTCGCTCTGGCCAACCCCCGGATGGCACAGGAGCTGGTTGAGACGTGCTTTCTTTCGTCCTCGGCCCCCAACGTGCCCTGCCTGCGCGAGGACGGTTCCACCAACATGGTGTGCGAGGACGGTTCGGAGTGCGGCACGGGGCCGAACTGGTGTCTCCCGTTCACGGCGCTGCGCGAGATTTTCCTGATGGGCGGTGACAGAAGCTGGCTGGAGAGGCTGATTCCGAAACTCGAGGGCTACGTCCGCTGGTGGTTGCAACACCGGCTGAGCAGCGACGGGCACGCCTTCTTCAAGTGCAGCTGGGAGAGCGGCCAGGATTGCAGCGCCAGGTTCCGCATCCCGCAGCCCACGGGCGGAGAACGAGTGGAACACCTGGCGCCGGTGGACTTGGAAGCTGGACTTCTGGATGCGGCTCGTACGCTGGCCTTGTTCCGCCGCTGGCTGGGACTGGATGCGCAGGAATGGGTCTCCGTGGGACGGGACAGGCGGCGGCGCCTCCGGACGATGTGGCGAGGGGACGGTTTCCGGGACCTGGACCGGCGCGACGGAAGCTGGGTGAACGCAGACGATGTGGCCTCGCTCGCGCCTTTCGCAGTGGCGGGTTGGCCGGCGAGCTGGCGCGCCGCGGCGTGGCGACAACTCGAGCATTTCAGCCGCAATCCTCGGCCGTGGCTCGAGTGGCCGTCGTTCTGGCTTTTCTTTGCCGAGGCAGCGATCCGTACCGGCTGGGCGGCTCGCTACGCGGACGTGCTAGCCTGGCGGGTCGACAGCGTGTACCGCGCCTGGGACCGGCGGCGCTGGAGCGAGGGAACGCCTGTTCCGGGGGTGGCGGCCGAGTGCTGGGGCATGGATTCGCCGCGCGGCGCCGAAGGCTACGGATGGGGAGCATCGCTGCCGCTGCACCTGTTGCGAGGGTTCCTGGGACTGCGCTACCGGCAGACGCGGGAGGGTCAGCTCCTGGGGGTGCAGCCGCACCTGCCGCCGGCTCTGGAACCCGGCACGTACTCGGTCCAGGGCATCCGAGTCATGAACGGGAGGGTCTCGTTGACGGTTGAGAAGGAGGCTGAGGGGACCCTCGCGCTGCTCGTCGAGAGAGCGGAGGGAGACGGGCCCGTGGCGGTTTGGGACGGGAAGTGGAGACGTCTCGCTCGTGGCGAGAGCGTGCGCGTTCCCGTCGAACCGGGGGCCCCGCTCTGGTTGTTGTGCGCGCGGGGCAAGAGTGATTGACGTGATCCCAACGACCCGAAGATTCCCGAGGCCGTGGGAACGTAACCCCGCGGGGGCCTGCGCTTTGGGGCTGGGCTCAGAGATCGGACGAGCCTTGACGAGTGTCGGAGCGCCGCTCTCCATTCTCGCCCGCCGTAGGTTTCCCCAGTTTTGCCCCCGTTGCTTCCAAGCCGATGCGCCGAAAAGGGACGGCCGTGTTTCTGAACCTCGCTCATCTGCGCTTCTCCGTCGTGCCACCTGTTCTAAGTCTCCTGTGCGTGGGCAGGAGACACCGGCTCCCTCCCGTTCGTGAGGGACTCTCGCGAAATCGGTCAGGCGCTGAGCCGCGCGCTCCATTCCGGGCCGCCGTTTTTCCTCGGGGGACGGCTGGAGCCTCGTTAGTCTCAGACGACGAAGAATGCGAGCCGATTAGCCCTTGCTAATTTGACCCCGGATGGCTAAAATGGGCTCGATTCCGCGGGCCTTCGTTGAGGCAAATCCCGGAGGTCCACGCGGAGGCAGTTGGCCCGTAGGTTTTCGGCTCACTTTGAATTGGTTGCGGAGTAACGGCGACGCTTTCATCGAAGCGACAAATGCCTCTGGATCGGGAGCAGGTACGGAGGATCCTGGTCATCAAGCTGCGGGCCATCGGCGACGTGCTGATGAGCGTGCCCGTGGTCGAGAACCTCCGCGAAACGTTTCCGGAGGCGAGAATCGACTTCCTCACCGAGCGAGAGCCCGCTCCCGTGCTCCGGAGTCATCCGGCTGTGGATGAGGTGATCGTCTTCGACCGGCGAGCGGTGGAAGAAGCCGGGCCCTTGCGTGCGGCCAAGCTGGGCTGGCGGCTCATCCGTGAGGTGAGGAACCGGAGCTACGACCTCGTGATCGATCTGTTTGGCAATCCACGGAGCGCGATCGTCACGTGGTTGTCGGGGGCGCAGCTGAGGGTGGGATTCGACTGGAGAGTACGACGGCGAGCCTACAATGTGGTGGTGCCGTCCCGCGCGAGCGAAGTGCACGAGGTCGAATTCAACCTCGACGCGCTTCGTGCCCTGGGGATCGAGGTGAGGACGAAGCAACTCCGTTTCGTGGTCAGCGGCGACGCCGAAGCTGAAGCCGACGGGTTCTTCCGCGAAAGTCGGCTCGGCTCAAGGCCGGTGATCGCGTTGAACCCCGGTGGCGGCTGGGCCACGAAACGCTGGCCGATCGGCTATTTTTCGTCTCTGGCCGAACGCATCGTGGAGAGCGTGGGGCGGGACGTCCTGGTCCTGTGGGGGCCGGGGGAGATCGAGTTGGCCCGTGAGGTTCAGCGTCGCGCTCGCGTGCCGGTACACCTTCTCCCCCAGACGGACCTGACGGGTCTGGCGGCCTACATCAAGCGCTGTGAGGCGCTGGTGACCAACGACAGTGGGCCGATGCATCTCGCGGCCGCCCTCGGGGTGCCGACGGTGGCGATCTTCGGTCCGACTCAGCCGGAATTGCAAGGGCCGTGGCAGGTGGCTTGCCGGGTAGTGCGACAAGAAACCCTGAGCTGCCTCGGGTGCAATTTGACGGAATGCCGGACGCGGGAGTGCATGCGCGGCCTGCCGGTGGAACAGGTCTTCGCCGCACTGGCCGATCTGCTCGGACTCGCATCGAGCCCCGGGTTGGAACCGGACCCCGCTCCGACGGCAAGCACAGGCACTCTGGAATTCGGCTGAGCGACCGCTTTCTCGAGGGCGAGCACGGCATGAAGTGCGGGACTTCAGGAAAGCTGTGAGAGAGTGATTCCCGGTGGGACCCGGCTGCCGCGGAAAGTCTTTCGCTGGTTTGTGGACCGCTGAGCAGGGACGATCGGGGAAAGCCGGTGGTCTTGTGGTGAATCAGGTGCTCGAGTATCATTGTTGCACACGGGTCGATCTGAAATGGCTTCTGCTCAACAGCCCGACATCTCCGTCTTCGTGATCACCCAAAACGAGGCGCATCAGATCGACCAGTGTCTGGAATCTCTCCGTTGGGCCGACGAAATTGTGGTGGTCGACGGGGGTAGCGTGGACGGTACTGCCGAGATCGCCAGACGCTACACGCCCTACGTGTACGTCCACGAGTTCACGGGTTACGCCGAGCAGCGTCGCTACGCCCTGGAAAGGGTGAGGGGACGCTGGGTCATGGCCGTGGATTCGGACGAACGGGTGACGCCGGAGCTGGCCGAGGAAATCCGCCGGGTGGTGAAGGAGGAGGGCGGGGGCTACGACGGGTTCTATGTGGCGCGAAAGTCATTTTTCCTGGGGCGCTGGATCCGCCGCGCGGGCTGGTATCCGGGCTACCAGCTTCGGCTCTGTCGCAGGGATCGGGTGCGGGTGACCGAGCGGGCCGTCCACGAAGGCCTGACGGTGGAGGGCCCCGTGGGCTACCTCAGGGAGCCCCTGCTCCACTTCACTCAGCCCGACCTGGAGACGGCCATCGAGCGGGCGAACCGGTACTCAACCCTCGAGGTGAACGACCGCGCGCAGGGCGTGCGGGTTCGGCCTCTGGACTTCTTTCTGCACCCCCTCGCCACCTTTCTTCGCAAGTACGTGGGCCTGCTTGGGGCGCTGGAGGGAATGCACGGGTTCCTGCTGTCCGCGGTCTCGGCGCTCTACAACATGCTGCTGTACATGAAGCTTTGGGAAGCGCGCAACCGGGTCCAGCCTCCTCGCGGCGCGCAGTGGGCGCGGGTACGGGGCGTGCCGGTGAGCGTGCTGGTGATCGCCCGGGATGAAGAGGTGAATATTCAGGATTGCCTGAAGTCGGCGCGATGGGCGGAGGAGGTGGTGCTCGTGGATACCGGGAGCACCGACGCGACCGTGGAGCGCGCCCAGGGTTTGGCCGACAGGATTGAGCGACGCCCGTGGGAGGGCTACGCGGCCACGCGTCAACGGGCGCTGTCGGATCTGCGTCACCCATGGGTCCTGTGGCTGGACGCCGACGAACGGGTGACACCCGAACTTGCCGCTGAGATCGGAGAGGTTGTGAGGCGGGGGTCGGCGGTCGCTTACGAGATGCCGAGGATGGCCTGGTTCCTCGGTCGCTGGATTCGACACTCGGGCTGGTACCCGGGCTACGTCGTGCGCCTTTTCCGGAAAGAGGCGGCCCGCTTCGACGACTCGCTGGTGCACGAGGGGCTGCGCGTCAATGGCCCCGTTGGTCGGCTACGGCATCCCCTACTTCACCTGACCGATCCGGATCTGTTCCACTACATGGTGAAGTTCAATCGTTACACGAGATTGGCTGCGCGACAGGAGAAATTGCGCGGCCGTTCCTTTTCTCTCTGGAAGCTGCTGACGCATCCTCCCCACACTTTCATCAAGATGTACCTCCTGCGCAGCGGTTTCCGCGATGGTGTGCAGGGCTGGATGCTGGCCCTTTTGTCCAGTGCGTACGTGTTCTTCAAGTACGCCAAGTTGTGGGAGATGGAGCGGAACCCGCCGGTGGGAAGACCCCGGCAGGATCCGGAATTGGCGGGTGAATCGCAAGGCTCCGCGGAAGGCGTCGCAGTAATGGAGAGTTCAGTGTCTTGAGCGGAGGACAAGGAGCGCGGAGGTGGAGCTTGGTCCGAAGGGTCGGATGGGTGGCTCTGATTGGTTTCTTGTCGGTCGCCGCCGCGGTGGAGGCGGCGGATCCATCCCTCGATTTGCGCACATTCACACTGGAGAACGGCCTCCAGGTCCTGTTGCTGCCGCAGCCGGCGGCTCAGATGGTGGCTTCGGTCGTGGTCGTCCATTCGGGTCTGCGCGATGAACCTGCGGATCTGAACGGAGTTTCCCACTTCCTGGAGCACCTGCTCTTCAACGGCACGGAGCGCCGGACCCAGAAGCAGCTCTACGACGACGTGGATGCAATCGGAGGCTACAACAATGCCCACACGGCTCTGGACCGGACCACGTTCATGATGCTCGCTCCCTCCAGCGCCATCGAGAGGGCGCTCGACATCCAGTCGGACATGCTGTTTCACTCGATCCTACCGCGAGAGAAGCTGGAGAAGGAGCGCGGGATCGTTCTGCGGGAGATCGACAAGGACAGGGACTCTCCGGACTCCGGAACGGAGCGCGTATTCCGATCTCTCCTCCTTTCAGGCACTCCCTACGCTCGGCCCATTCTCGGTCCCCGGCGGCTGATCGAGACGATCCGCCGCGAAAAGGTGCTCGAGTTCTACCGCCAGCACTACGCGCCAAACAACATGACGCTCCTGCTGATTGGCGGCTTTGAAGTGGATTCAGCCCTGGCGCTCGTGAGCCACTATTTCGGAAACGAGGTGCCCCGACAGGTTCCACCACCTCTGGAGTCGCGGCTCAGGCCGCTGCGGCGGGATGTTCTGCTGCGCACGTCGACGGCCGGTTCGCAGAGAAGTCTGCGCTTCGGAACGGTGGGGCCCGCGGTGACGCTGCCGGTGGCTGTGGTTCGCGAGGTGGGCGTCCAGCTGCTGAATTCGTCCGCAAGCAGCTGGAGCCTCCTGGCGGCGCTGCGGAGTGAATTTGGCCAGGCGGTGCAGTCCGCCACTGTCAGCTTCGGATTTCACCCCGACCTGTCATACCTGACGGCTACGGTGAAGTACGGTGGAGATGTAGCTGCGGAGGCCCTGTTCCGGTTCTGTTGCTCCTGGCTGCGGAACCTGGGCAGTGTGGGTGTCGACGGGCATGAACTCGAGGCGGCCAAGCTTCAGCTCGAAGCTCAGGACGTGTTGAATCTCGAGCGACCCCACTTCTGGGGCATGCTGAAGGCCCCCTATCTGGTCTCGTTTGGCCCAGCCGGCCTGACCGACTACGGCGACGCCCTCCGGCAACTGTCCGCAGTGAGCCTGCAGAGCGAGTGGGCGGACTGGCTGGCCCGAGCTCATTTCCTCGGCCTGGCGGCCGAACCCCAGGCTGAGATCGCGGGAGGACAGGGGACTGGGTCGCTACCAGCGCCACGGCTGTGGACACTCCCCAGCGGCCTCACGTTGATTGCGATTCAGGATCCCTCCTCCCGGGTCTTCGCGGCTACGCTGCTCGCACGGGCGCGGCTGGCGCGGGAACCCGAGGGGAAAGAGGGGATGGCGGATTTGCTTCACCGACTGATGGCGCGGAGCACGCGGACTCACCCCGACGGGGGAATGGCAGCCGAGCTGGAACGCGCGGGACTGGAGGTCCAAGTGACCGACATGCCCTGGATCCCGTACGATGACTACTACACTCAGCCGGACTTCAGCTTCATCCGCGTCGAAGGCTTGGCGCGCTACGGCCAGCGCGCTCTGGAGCTGTTGGCCGAAATGATCACTCAGCCGAACCTGACGGAGTCCGAGCTCGAAGTGGTTCGCCGCGAGGCGCTGGGTGCACTCGCGGCCAGAAACGTCTCGGCTCGGGGCCGCTCCTCGAGGCTCTTCTGGCGCGAGCTCTTCCGGAAGCATCCCTTCGCGCGGCCCGTGTTCGGGACGAGGGAGAGCCTGGCCAGTGTGACCGTTGACGATCTGCGAGCGTTTGCGAAAGAATACCTGAGTCCGGACAATCTGGTTCTCGCTGTGGTGGGTCCCTCGGATCCGGAAGAGATTCGGGTTGAGGTGCAGAGGCTGTTGAGCAACTACTCTGCCCAGGCCGCGGAGGGCAGCCGCTGGGATGGGCCGCCGGAGCCGCTACGAGGCCTTAAGAAAGTCGAGGAACGCCGCGGTTCTGGACGCGCCTACCTGCGACTCGGCAATCTGCTCACTTCCGTAGCGGATGAGGACGTGCCGGCTCTCTTGGTGGCAGCCCAGGTTCTTTCCGGTCGCCTCGCCTTCGACCTCCGCGAGCAACGAGGCTGGGCCTACAGCATCGGCTTCGGCGTGGAGCTGTTTGGGAGCTGGGGACTGTACCAGGCCTGGATGAACTTGGCCGCCGAGAACCTGGAGGAGGCCACCGACGCGATGAGGCAGCACATCCGGCGCCTCCAGCAGGCTGGCTGTGGCCCCGAAGAGCTGGAACGAGCCGTGAACCAGGTGCGTTCACGATACGCGATGCGCTTGCTCCGATCGGTGAATCGGGCTTTCTACGCGGCCCAGGACTGGCACCGCACGGGCGACCCCGAATGGACCAACCACTGGCTCGAAGAACTTTCCGGAGTCGATGGTGCGGCGGTCAAACGGGTTGCGTCTCGCTATCTGAGCGCGGATGATCTGCTGATCGTGTGGGTTGACTGAGATTGGATACGGCTGTTTTGCCGGTCATTTTTGCAGGGAGTTCGGAGATCCGGCCTGCAGGTTTTCCCGGGGCCCTCGACGGACTAATGGCGAGCCGAGATGACTGTTTCCTGAATGCCGAGAACGCTCCCGAAAGAGTGGCCAGTCACTACGGAGACACGGGGGCACGGAGGAGTCCACAGAGACGTGGGGCCGGAAAACCTCTGGCGGAATGTTCCTTTTGCAGAAGCTTTCCAGGGCCCTTGGCGCGCAAGAGATCCAAAGATGAGGCGAGAAACACAATCCCGCTTTGCGGCGGGGAAGCCGCACGGGGTATGTGCGTTTCCGAAGCGCCTGGTCAGTCATTTGACTTTGTGATACGTCTGTGTGCTTTGTCCTTCTGTGGTTCGGGAGCATTGGCTCTTTCACGTGCCTATTGATGCGTTTGTAATCCACGGGAACCGCGCTGAGTTCGTCTCGGAACTCCGGCGAACCCCGGTGCAGTGCACATTTTGCTTCGACCGCGTTTCTGGGTGTGTACCACGTCACTCGGCCCGGAGGCGAACGATGAACGTCGCCAAAGAAATGCTGGGCGAAGTGTTGGTGCTTCGTCTCAAGGAACCGCGGCTAGACTCCACGATCTCCGCGGACCTGAAAGCTCAGTTGTTGATGACAGTGCACGAAGGGAACAAGAACATTCTGGTGGATCTCAGCGAGGTCGAGTACGCAGACAGTTCGGGTCTGGGGGCGTTGCTCTTTGGACAGCGCCAGGCTCGCGAAGCGGGGGGCGCCCTGCGGATCTTCGGTGCCAAGGGCCGGACGGCCAACCTGATTCGCATCGCCCGCCTGGACAAAGTGCTCGTCAACTACCCTACAGAAGAAGAAGCGATCGCGAGTTTCGGTGCACAGGGCAACCAGTGACGGAATGTCGCAGCGAAGGAGGGGAGGACATGCCGATCTACGAGTACCGTTGTCTGCGATGTGGTCGACGTTCCAGCTTTTTCGTCATGCGGATCGGAGAAGAGCCGGAACTGCGCTGCAAGTTCTGCGGTCACACGGAGATGACCCGGATCATGTCGCGCTTTGCGTCCATTCGATCGGAGGAGGATCGTCTGGAGAGCCTGGCCGATCCGTCCAAGTGGGGCGATCTGGACGAGAACGATCCCAAGAGCGTGGTGCAGTTCATGAAGCGCATGGGACAGGAGTTCGGCGACGAGCTCGGTGAGGATTTCAACGAGCTGATCGAGGAGGCTGAGGAGGAAGCCTACAAAGCTGCCGAGAAGGGCGAGACGGGTGAAGAGGGGGAAACGGACTCGTTCGAATCGGATCTCGGGGGTGGGACGGGAACCACGACTTCTGGGACGGAGGAGGCAACCGGCTCGTCCGACTCAACCGATCTCGACTGAGGCCCGTGTGAGGGGTCAAAACTCGCCGCGAGAGGAGAGCGGGCTTCGCGCGCCGAGTGAATCTCCTCGATTCTTTGGAAAGCCGGAGAGCGATCGGCGGGGCGGCATTCGGCCGCTTCTTGAGCGCGGTTGTAGGAGCGGTAGGCCCGGCGTCGGCGGTCGCACGACGCCGCGCGACACTGTCTTTGGGTTGGGGAGCGATGCCGGGGAACACGGGGGGCGGGATCTCGGATGCTCTCGACCCGTTTCACTGTGTACGTGGGAGACGTAGATGAACCAGCTTTCGTTCTACCTACTGATTGCGCCACCCATTTTGTTCGCCTTGACTATCCACGAGTACGCGCACGGTTGGGTGGCCTACCGCCTGGGCGATCCGACCGCCAAGCTGGCGGGCCGACTGACGTTCAATCCGATCGCCCATCTGGACCCACTCGGCACGATTCTGCTGTTTGTGGCCCGCATCGGCTGGGCCAAGCCCGTGCCGGTGAACCCCTACTACTTCCGGGATCCGCGAGCCGGCATGCTGTACGTGTCGCTGGCCGGACCGGCGTCGAATCTTCTTGCGGCTTTCGGCTTCGGGTTGATCTGCCGAGCCCTGGGGTTGCGTTCGCTCGTGCCGCTTCATCCGGGCTTTCTGGGCCTGCTCGAAATGATGCTGGTCTTCGCCGTGTACATCAATCTGATTCTGGCGGTTTTCAATCTGATTCCGGTTCCGCCCCTGGACGGTTCGAAGATCCTGGCCAGCCTGCTGAGCAGGGATTCCGCTGAGGCCTACGAGCACTTCGCCCGGTACGGATCGTTTCTGCTGTTCGGTGTCATTCTCCTGGAAATGTTCACCGGGGTGAGGATCTTGTGGGGTATCATTGGGCCCTTCGTACGGTTCTTCAGCCTCCTGTTCATCGGGAGCCCGCTGGTTTGAGAAAAGGAGAGGGACGATGCGGCAGGTGACCGGAACGCGCACCTCTTGTCTCGTGGGATTGCTGGCGGCTTGCCTTGCGGTCGCCCCGGCACGAGCACAGGAAGCCCTGTTCTTGATGGACACCCCCACAGCGGGAACCCTCGACCGGGGCATGTACGAGATTGGCATGCGCCTCTTCCCGGGTGGGGGCCTGCTGCTGAGCGCAGATGTGGGTCTCGGTGGCCGGTTCCTGATCGGAGTCTCCTACGGAGGAAAGAACATCATCGGCCGAGGGGAGATTCGTTGGTACCCGCAGCCAGGTGTGCACGCCCGTCTTCGCGTGGTGGACGAGAATCTGATTCTCCCGGCGGTCACGCTTGGTTTCCATTCTCAGGGCTACGGAAGCTACCTGGACAGTTTCAACCGCTACGAAGTCAAGTCCAGGGGATTCTTCGTGGCGGCGAGCAAGCATTACCGGGCGGGCTTCCTTTTGGGTCTGCACGGTGGTCTCAACTACAGTCTTGAGAGAGAGGATGGCGACGAGGACGTCGACGCATTTGTGGGTGCCTCACTGAGCCTGAGCCCGCAGTTCGAGCTGCTCGGTGAGTACGACTTTGCCTGGAACGACAACGAGCCCGGCAGCGTCGGCCGGGGGCGCGGGTTCCTGAATCTCGGTTGCCGCTGGTGGGCTGGCCAACAGATCAGCATTGACTTCGTCTTCTACGACCTCGTGCACAATCAGAAGCGGGTGGACTACGCGGCCCGATTCGTGGTGCTGCGCTACTGGGAGAGGCTGTGAACGCCCGACTATCCGGTGAGGAGGTGAGGACTTTGCGCAGGGGACACCTTGCTTCGCTCTTGGCGGGGTTGATGGTGTTGGGTTGGCTTGTTTCCGGTTGCTACACGGTGATCAAGCATCCAGTTCTTCGCGCTTCCTACGAAGAAGGCTCCGAAGTCAGAGTTACGTACGGCGACGATTGCTGGAGCTGTCATTCCAGCCGGAGCGAGTCATTCTGGGTGGAGGAAGTGCCGCCGGCTGCGGCGGGCTACTACGCCTGGGAGTACTTCTACGGCAGTCCCTGGTGGTTGGACGCCTACTACTTCGACCAAGGGAGCGCTGCGACGGGGGAGTCGGCTGGACTGCGCACCTTCCCGCGGCGGGGGCAGTCCGAAGTCACCCCGGGGGCTCCGGCTGTACAGCAGCCGTCGCCCACTCTTCGCGCGGTCGCCAGAAAGGCTTCGAGCGGATCAGAGGCGGCGGGCCTGTCGCCTGTGGTTCCGGATGACGACCGCCGACCAGTGGCTCGCAGGGGTTCCGGCCCAGGGCGAGACACTTCGAAATCGAAGCGCAGACAGCGGAAAGAATAGAGAAAACGACGGGGCAGACCTCTTTTCGGCGGAGTGCAACCGTGCCGCGGATCGCCCGCATCGCATTAATCTCCGCAGTTGTTTTTCTTTCATTGGGGGTTGTCTGCAGGCTCTTCCTGAACGTGCCCGCACCGCGCTACGCGGGTCAAGTGGAGTGTCCCGGACTCCACGAGCCGGTGCGCATCGTCCGCGACGCGCACGGCATTCCCCACGTGTTCGCCACCAATCCGCACGATCTGTTCTTCGGCCAAGGCTACGTGGTAGCGCAGGACCGGCTGTGGCAAATGGACCTGTTCCGACGTCTGGGGCGGGGACGGTTGTCGCAGGTCATCGGCCCCAAAGCCTTGCGCTTGGATAGCCTTTTCCTCACCATCCGTTTGGCGGATGCGGCCGAGTTTGTGTGGGAGCGTCTGAGTTCCGAGAGCCGCGAGATCCTGGAGGCCTACTCCGACGGAGTGAATGCCTGCATTCGCGATCGCGGTGACCGGCTGCCCCTTGAGTTCGCCCTGCTGGGCTACCGGCCTGACCCCTGGAAGCCATGGGATAGCCTGGTTTGCTCGCGCGTACTCGCCTGGTTTCTCTCATTCGGCTGGGTGGTGGATCCGGTCTACGCGGAACTCGTGGACAGCGTGGGTTTCGCCCGTGCTGCGGAAATCGAACCGGAACCGGGGGCTCTGACGCAGGTCCCAATCGGCGCCCGGATCGCCTCCGGTGCGAGGTGGGAGGCGTGGGCTCGGTTGGCCGGCGCCTTTCCCAGGCCGTCCTTGGGCAGCAACAACTGGGCTGTGGCGGGTTTCAAGAGCGCCAGCGGCAAACCTCTACTGGCCAACGATCCTCACCTGCCATTCGTTGCCCCCGGGTTCTGGCACCTGATCGGCCTGCACGGTTCTGAGTACGACGTGGTGGGTGCGACAATCCCCGGCGTGCCGGGGGTCGTTGTGGGTCGCAACCGGGCGGTGGCCTGGGGCGTGACCAACGGCATGGTGGACGACGTTGATTTCTTCCTCGAGAAGCTCTCAGAGGACAGTTCAACCTGCCGGGGATCGTTCGGCCCGGAAGAAGTCCAGACCGTGATCGATACGCTCTTCGTAAAGGGGCGGAAAGAAAGGGTCTTTCGGGTCATGGTCACGCGACGCGGACCCATCGTTTCGCGGCTGCTGCGCGGCGAGGGGCGGGCGATCTCTCTTCGGTGGACCGGCTACGAGGCTTCAGACGAGGTGGCGGCCTTCGATCGTCTGATGCGGAGCCGGAATGTGTCCGACGCAGTGGAAGCCCTCCGCGACTACGTGGCTCCTGCCCAGAACTTCGTTTTCGCGGACACCTCCGGCAACATCGCCTACAAGCTGGTGGGGAGGGTGCCGCGTCGCAACTGGCCGGGCGTCTTGCCGCGCCGCGCCTGGGTCCCGGCCGACGACTGGCAGGGCTGGATCCCCTACGATGAACTCCCCGAGGTGGTGAATCCACCGCAGGGATTCGTGGCCTCGGCGAACTACATCCCCGCGGGCGCCGCCGAGTACCTGTCGTGCTACTGGGAGCCCCCAGCCCGGGTGGAGCGGATCCAGAAATTGCTCAGGGTGAGGAGTGACTGGACCCCCGACTTGTTCAGACGGATGCAGTTGGACACCGTATCGTTGTACGCGCGCGAGTTCGTGAGCCTCGCGCTCCGCAGAGTACCCCGGGACAGCCTAGACCGCCGCGAGGAGGACTTCCTGCTTTTGCTTGAGCAGTGGGACGGACGAATGGGCCGGCAAGGTCTGGAGCCCGCCCTGTACGCTGTGTTCTTGTGGAAGACCATTGAGGCCGTCTTCAAAGACGAAATGGGCGACAGCCTCTTCGCGCACTTTGTCCGGCTACCAAACGTGCCGATGCGGGTGCTGATCCGGTTGCTACGAAAGGGGCGAAGCAAGTGGTTCGACGACGTCCGCACCCCGTCCAAGGAGGACGCTTCCACCACGCTGCTGCGCGCCTACCGGGCTGCGTTCGAATTCCTGCGGGAGAAACTCGGTCGGAATATCGGCAAGTGGCGTTGGGGCAACCTGCACCGGCTGACGTTTCGCCATCCCCTGTCGTCGAATTGGGTGGCGGCGCAGATCTTCAATTCCGGCGGTTTCCCCCACCCGGGTGGTATCTGCACCCTGAACAATGCTGCGTTTGAATTGAAGGGCGATTTTTCCGCGATCGTAGGACCCTCGCTGCGCCTGGTGGCGGATTTGTCCTCTACGAAAGCCGAGGTGTTCGCCATCCAAGTTCCGGGTCAGTCGGAGGTTCCCCGGACTCGCTACTTTGCCAATTTGATCGATACCTGGCGCCGCGGCGAACTCTTGCCTGTGGGGGCGGTCGGTCTGGAAACTGAGAAGGAACAAATCCTGATTCTGATCCCCTGAGGAGGCACGGATGTGGTCGCAGCCACGCATCGTGGACCTTCGACCCGCGGACGTGGTCACGGGATTCTTCGTAGTACGCAAGAAGCAGATCCGCACGCAACGGGACACGAACGATCCGTACCTGTTCCTGGAGCTCGGCGACGCCTCCGGTCGGATTGGCGCAACCATCTGGGACCGGCCGAAAGAGTGGTACCAGGAGATCCGGGAAGGGGACGTTGTGAAAGTGCAAGCCACGGTGCTGGAGTTCCAGGACCGTCTGCATCTTCGGGTGAGACGCATCCGTCTCGCCAACGACGGGGATCCGTTGAGCGAGGTAGATTTGCTGCCGCGTTCGGAGGATCCCCCGGAGGAACTGTTCGCGCGGCTGATGGACGAGGTCGAGCGCATCGGGGACGAACCGCTCCGGGCTCTGCTCAGGTCGGTCCTGACGGAACCGGCTACGCGGGAGCGACTTCTTCAGGCGCCGGCTGCGAAGCTGTGGCACCACACGTACGTGGGCGGTTTGCTGGAGCACACCCTTTCGGTGATCCGCATCGTGGAGTTTCTGGCGAAACATTACGATGGCGTCGACCGCGATCTTCTCCTGGCCGGGGCAGTGCTCCACGACATCGGGAAGGCGTTCGAGCTGGACTCCTCGGGATTCATCGACTATTCCGACGTAGGAAGGTTGCTCGGACACATCGCGATCGGGATTCGCCTCGTGCACGAAGCCGCCTCGAAAGTCGAGGGATTGAGCGAGAACCGACTGAATCAGCTCCTTCACCTC
>CAYXFI010000043.1:12481-16386 GCA_964464205.1 uncultured Cytophagia bacterium | reverse complement strand
GATCTGGTCGAGGGCCTGCTTTTCCTTCTGGTAGTCTTTCGTTCCAATGGTGCTTGTGCCCTTGAAAGCCATGTGCTCAAAAACGTGGGCGATACCGAGTATACCGATCTTCTCGTCCACGGAGCCGACGTTGGCGTGCGTGACGAAAGATACAACCGGGGCGTCGTGGCGTTCCAACACGAGGAATTTCAGTCCGTTGTCCAGTGTGAACTCCGTCAGTCGCGCTTCGAAGTCCTCCAGCCTCTGTCCAAGCAGAGCTGAAGGCAGCAGCAAGGCGACGAATGCAATCCAGCATCTTCTTCTCGCAGTCATTTTCACCCTCCGGTTTGAGACCAGCACCGTGTTACGCACCCGCCTCTCCTGACAAGATTCACGAGTCCTCGGCCTGTCTGACCTTGGTCGTGCCGACGTTGCGGCCAACGTGTACCGCCGGTGGGATCGTTGTGTAGGCCAACCCGCCGAAGTATACCCAACCTCTGGCAGAAACGCAAACGAGGTCTGGGATGGGGCAGTATCTGCTTCCGTGCGAGGCTCGGCACGATTGGGCTCCGGCGGAGCGGTCCGGTACCCATTGGTGCACGACGTTCCCCAATCCCCTTGCGGGTTCCCGTCCGCTCGGGAAACCGCGACTACCGCAGGAGCGTTCGGGGCGAGGTGCGGGCGGCCCGGGTCGGCGCCCCTCGGTCCCGAGGGTAGGGAACCGGGATCGCGAGCGGATTGCGGATGGCACACAGAAGCTTTGACGTGTCCTTCGGCTGGGGGTTTCACCTTTCGGCGCGCAGCCCGTCGCACCGGGAGGCTTGGTGCGAATCCCTGTGGACATTTGCCAAGGGACCAACGCGCCACCACCGGGGCCCGGAGGCCACAGAGGATTTCGCGGGGAACAAAGTAGGAGCCCGACTGTGTCAGCGACGGCAAGGTGCTCGTCGTGCGGAACCTCATCCAGACGATCGGGTTGTCCCAGGTCGAAAGAAGTCAGAAGCTAACCGCGGTCTGTGGAGGTTCGGTCCGAACGGAACGTGTGCGTTCTCAGAGCGCTGCCAGAATTGCTGGCCATTCGATCGCTCTGTGACGCCTCCGTGTGCTCGGGACCTCCGTAGTTCGGTACTGTCAGTTGATCCTTTGGGATGCTTGCCCGATCCTTTGGGTCCCGCAGGGCGAGGGGCTTCTAGCGAAACCGAGTTGCAGCCGGTGCTCGAGTTTGCTCCCGCACGGCCGTCCAGGCTTTCTCGCGGGATTTCCAGAGAGGCCGCGAGATTGGACGGCGGGAGTTGCCGCACCGAGATCGAGGGGCGATTCCCTCCACCTGTGTGACAAAATGTCAGCCTCGGTTCGTGCTACTGGACTCGCCGTCAACGCCCGTGCGAGGATGAGAGCTCGGGCAAAATTGAGCGCGGTCCACTGACAGATCGTCGCGTTTTTTGCCATCTTGTGCTGTCTTTTCGTCCAAACTGTCAGACGTGTTTGTCGAATGTGGGGAGTGGAGGCCAGTGGCATAAGTCTCTGAAAATACGAAGCCTACGGCGAGTCTCTACGTTTGGCACGCCCATTGCCAATCGATTAGGCGGAATCGCTGGAGAAGTCGACGGCTCGAAGTCATGATACCGAACCCGTGGTGAACCAAACGCAAAGGAGGTGAGGAGCCATGCTGGAGCGGTATCGTGGCGGCACTGAGCTTGAGCCGGTGCGTCTGTTCCGGGATTTCCAGCGCGAGGTGAATCGGCTCTTCTCCGACTTCTTCGGCGGCGTCAGCGAGTGGGGTTTCTATCCGCCCGTGACGATGATCGAGACGAAGGATGACATCATCGTGCTGGCGGAGTTGCCCGGTCTTGAGCGGGGCGACTTCAAGCTCACGCTCACTGACAACACTCTGACCATCACCGGCGAGCGCAAAGAGGAGGAGCTGCCGGAGGGTGCGCGCTACCTGTTCAATGAGCGCACGACCGGCCGCTTCACGCGGAACATCGCGCTCCCGGTGGAGGTGGACAAGGACAAGATTCGGGCGGAGTTCAAGAACGGTCTCCTGAGGATCACGCTGCCGAAGCACGAGGAGACCAAGCCGAAAGAAATCGAGATCAACTGATCTCGACGCGGGGCGGCCTACGCGACCGTCCCGCGCCAATCACCTGGTAGAAGGGAGGTGAAAGCCATGGCACTGATGAGGTGGGATCCTTTCCGGGAACTCGACATGATGCGCAGTGAGTGGGAAGATTTCCTCCGTCGGGCTTTTCCGGTTCGGTGGGAAGACGAGTGGCTGCGCCCGGCCGTGGAAGTGTCGGAAACGGACAACGAGGTGATCGTGAAGGCTGAGGTTCCGGGTCTCGAGAAGAAGGACCTGAAACTGACCGTGACCGACGACACCCTGGTAATCCGCGGTGAGACCCGGGAGGAAAAGGAGGACAAGAAGCGCAACTACTTCCGTCGCGAGATCCGCTACGGCGCCATCTACCGGGAGGTGCCGCTCCCGGCGGACGTGGTGCCCGACAAGGCCAAAGCTCGCCTCCGCAAGGGGATTCTCGAAGTGAGGATCCCGAAGGCGGAGGAGGCTAAGGCCAAAGAAATCAAAGTGGAAGTGGAATGATACGCCAGACGGCCGGGCGTGGTCGAAACGCCCGGACGGAGAGTGGATGGACCGATTCTGCGGGAAAGATCCGGTGGTTTGGGGTGCAGGGGCCGCGAAGGCCCCTTCTTTTCACGACTACGACTTTTTCCCGAATACATGACCGCAGGAGGTGATGAGAAATGGCAGGAAAGATCATTGGGATTGATCTGGGTACCACGAACTCGTGCGTGGCCGTCGTGGAAGGCGGCCAGCCGGTTGTGATACCCAATGCCGAGGGTTCCCGGACCACTCCGTCCGTGGTGGCGTTGACCAAGGACGGCGAGTGGTTGGTAGGGGCCCCGGCCAAACGACAGGCGATCACGAACCCGAAGAATACCATCTTTTCGATCAAGCGGTTCATGGGACGTCGCTACAATGAGGTCACTGAGGAGATCAAGCGCGTTCCGTACGAGGTGGTTCGCGGTCCGAACGACGACGCGCGCGTGAAGATCGGCGACAAGATCTTCTCGCCACCGGAGATCTCCGCCAAGATCCTGCAGAAGATGAAACAAACGGCGGAGGACTACCTGGGTGAGAAGGTCACCGACGCCGTGATCACCGTACCCGCGTACTTCAACGACGCGCAGAGGCAGGCGACGAAGGATGCGGGTCGGATTGCGGGCCTGAACGTGCGCCGGATCATCAACGAGCCAACGGCCGCGTCCCTGGCGTACGGTCTGGATAAGAAGAAGAACGAGAAGATCGCCGTGTACGACCTGGGTGGCGGCACGTTCGATATCTCGATCCTGGAGATCGGGGAAGGTGTGTTTGAGGTCAAGGCCACCAATGGCGACACCCACCTGGGTGGCGATGACTTCGACCAGCGCATCATCAACTGGCTGGTGGAGGAGTTCAAGAAGGACACCGGCATCGATCTGAGCAAGGACCCGATGGCAATGCAGCGGCTGAAGGAGGCGGCCGAGAAAGCCAAGATGGAGCTCTCCAGCACGCTGCAGACCGAGATCAATCTGCCGTTCATCACGGCGGATGCCAGCGGTCCGAAGCATCTGGTGAAGACGCTCACCCGGGCCAAACTG
Organism: uncultured Cytophagia bacterium; assembly: GCA_964464205.1. Taxonomy (GTDB): domain Bacteria; phylum Zhuqueibacterota; class Zhuqueibacteria; order Oleimicrobiales; family Geothermoviventaceae; genus Zestofontihabitans. Next base: position 12,747 of record CAYXFI010000043.1, on the reverse strand, counting down.
GAGCAACTGGTGGACGACCTGATCGAACGCACCCTGGGTCCGGTGGAGCAGGCACTCAAGGACGCCGGTCTCAAGCCCCAGGACATCGATGAGGTCATCCTGGTGGGTGGTCAGACCCGTATGCCCAAGATCCAGCAGGTAGTGCGCGACTTCTTCGGCAAAGAGCCGCACAAGGGCATCAATCCGGACGAGGTCGTGGCCATCGGTGCTGCCATTCAGGGCGCTGTGCTCGGCGGCGAGATGAAGGACGTGCTGTTGCTGGATGT